>NZ_JBKBCT010000076.1:0-18687 GCF_050871525.1 Kineococcus auxinigenes
GGCCTCCTCGGTTGGCACGGTGCCACGGGGGCCCGGCGGCGGGGGGCCCGTGCTGGGGCCCGGGTGGGGCGTGCTGGTGCGACCGGGTGGGCCGCACGGGAGGGGCGGGCGCCGGCCTGCACCGCCGGCGGTGCAGGCGGTGCAGGACGCGGCGGGACGTGGCGTGGTGAGCGGGAGGCGCGGCGATGGGTCGGTGCGGAAGCGACAACGGTGCTGGGTGTGGCCGGCTTCGGGGGTGCTCGCCAGGAGGGCACGCCTGGTGCGGGCACCGGGTCGGTGTCCGTGGTGCTCGCCTGTCGGTGGCTGGGTCTGAGATCAGCTCCGTGGCTGCAGCTGGGCTCGTGGGTGGGTCTGTGCGTCGGGGGGTGCGCTGATGCCGCGGGGTGTGCCGGGAGTGGCGCGGGCGCGGTTGGTGTCGACGCGGTTGAGTGAGGCGGAGTGGGCGGCCTGGGATACGGCGCGGGCACAGTCGGGGCGTAAGGAGATGGGTGCGTGGGTGCGTGAGGTCATCACCACGCACCTGGCCGCGGAGGAGCTGGCGCGGCAGAAGACGCAGGCACTGGCGCAGGCGGCTGCCGCGGTAACCGAAGAGGCCCGCGCCGCGGGTGCTGAGGTGCCGGCGCCGGTGGAGCTGGTCGCGGCGATGAACGCCGCCCTAGAAGCCACGGACGCGAGCTCGGGTGCGGGTGCTGGGTTGGCGGGTGAGGTGCGGGCGTTGCGGGGTGAGTTGACGCGGATCGGGGCGAACCTGAACCAGGCGGTGCGCCTGGCCCACACCCATGGCGTGGATCCGGTCGCGGTGGGGCGCATCGAGACCGCGGTCGCTCAGGTGCGGGCGGGGGTGGGGCAGGTGCGGGCGTGGATGGCCCAGCACCTGCCGGCCTCACCGGCAGCGCACTCCCCCGGCCACTCCCCCGGCCACTCCCCCACCTCTGCTGCCGGGTCAGCGGCTGCGGTCCCTGGCGGGTCGTCGCGGCGGGAAAACCCGGCCGCGGATCCGGCGAAACCCGCCGCCTCGGGGCAGGGGGCGCGGCGGTGATCGCGAAGATCACGCGGGGGTCGGATGCGCGGGCGTTGGCGCGGTATCTGCACGGGCCGGGCCGGGCGAACGAGCACGTCTACGCCGGGCGCAGTGGGGGTGCGGTGATCGGCGGCAGCCTGTGCCTGGAGGGCGCCACGGTGGGGGATGTGTGGGCGCATGAGCTGCGTGAGGCCGCCGCTGCACGCCCGGAGATCGCCAAGGCGATCTGGCACGTGAGCCTGCGCGCAGCACCCGGTGACCGGGCCCTCACGGACGCGGAGTGGGCTGATCTGGCCACCGGCTTCGCGGCGCGGATGGGCTTCGAGGCGCATCCATGGGTGCTGATCCGGCACGGGGAGGACCACGTGCACCTGGCCATGAGCCGGGTCAACTACGACGGGGCGCTGTGGGCGGGGCGGCATGACTACCGCGCCGCGCAGGCCGCCTGCAGCGAACTGGAAGCCGAGCACCGTCTCGCCGCTGCGCCGCGGGTGAGCAGTGCGGCCACCAAGCGGGTGGCGGATCATCAGCTCAGTGCGGGTGAGTGGCGCCGCGCTGAGCGCACCCAGACGGTGCCGGAGCGGGTGCAGCTGGCCAGTCGGGTGCACGCGGCGCTGGCCGCCAGCACGGGGCGGGGCCGGGACGGCTTCGAGGCCGCCCTGGAGGTCGCCGGCGTTCAGCACCGGGCAAGCGTGGCCTCCACGGGGCGGGTGTCGGGGTACTCCTTCCACCTGCCCGGTCACGTCGACGCCGCCGGTGAGGCGGTGTGGCTGAAGGCCTCCCAGGTGGACAAGGCCCTGTCCTGGGGCAAGGTCGCTCCCCTGCTCGATCCCGAGCAGCACCCGGCGCCGGTGCCGGTGGTGAAGGTGCCCAAGAAGCTGCTGCAGACCCGCGCCGGTCACCAGGCCCAGGTGCGCCAGGCTCAGCAGGAGGCCGCCGAGCAGGCCGCGGAGCGGGATCGGGCGCAGGTCCCGGCGCTGGCCGCTGCCGGCATCGAGCGGGCCGCGGGCTGGTGGGCCGCCCGCAAGGAGCAGGCCGAGCAGGAGCAGGCCCGCAAGGCGGCGGAGGCCGTGGAGCTGGCCGAGGTGATGCGGATCGTGCGGGCCTCCCAGGCCTATCCCGCCTCCGAAGCCACCCGGCGCTCCCCCACCACTGCCAGCACCTACGACCCCGCCCGCGATCCGGCTTTGGATGCCCAGCGCCGACGCGACCACGGCATCGAGCGGTAGCCGTTCCCGCATCAAGCGCAGTTGCGATAGCGATGGCGCGCCCACGGCGAGTCGGCTTACATGTCAAATAGTCAGCATGTATGCATTCCTGCATGTTGACTGTGGCGTTCACGAACCAGAAGGGCGGGGTGGGCAAGACCTCCACCGTCGTGGGCATCGCCTCCGCCCTGGACCGGCGGGGCCTGCGGGTGCTCTGCGTGGACCTGGACCCCCAAGCGGACCTGACGCAGTGGCTGGGCGTGGACCCCCTGGCCGAGCACCGCAACGTCAACGACGTCATCTACGCCGACACCCGCGCCGTGGCCGGTGAGGCCATCCAGCGAGCCGGCTGGGGAGAGCGCATCGACGTCATCGCCTCCACGCTGGATCTGGCCGAGCGGGAGACGGACCTGTCCCCCGGCTCGGAGTTCCGCCTGCGCAAGGCCCTGGATGGCGTGGACGGCTATGACGTGGTGCTCATCGACTGCCCGCCCTCCATCGGGCGCCTGGTCGTTCTGGGCTTCGTGGCCGCCACGCATGTTGTGGTCGTCACCGAGCCCTCCGCGGCCTCCCTGCGGGGGGTCGACAACGTGCTGCGCACCCTGCAGGTGGTCCAGGAGCACTACAACCGCCAGCTGCAGCTGGCGGGCATCGTGATCAACCACCAGAGCCGCACGAACGAGTCGGCCCTGCGGGTGCAGGAGGTTGCCGAGGTCTACGGCGCCAGCGTCTGGGAGCCCTACGTGCCGGCGCGGGCGGTGGTGGCTGCCGCCATGGGCGCCAGCGCCTCCGTGTCCGACTACGGCGCCGATGGGCGCCCCGTGGCCGAGGTCTACGAAGCCCTCGCCGAGCGTGTCGCAGCCCTGGCCGAGACGGCCGCAGCGCAGGTGAGCTCCTGATGCCCAGGCCTCAGCCCAAGGTGGCGCTGCCCAAGGCGCCCAGCCGCCCGCACCCGGTGGCTCCTGCGCCGGAGGAGGGGCCGCCCGCGGCGCCCCTGTGGGAGGCCGACTCCACCCTGGAGTCCGCCGCAACCGCGATGACCGAGGCGCCCGCCGCCGCCCCGACCCCTACGTCGGCCCCTGAGCCAGACCCCGCGTCGGTGCCCGTCCCTATGCCCCCGGCCGCCGAGGAGCCCTTGCAGATGTTCTCCGTACGGATCAGGGCCAACCTGCGCCGCCGGGCCAAGCTGCACGCCGTGGAGTCCAGCCGCAGCCTTCAGGAGGTCACCGAGGCGGCGCTGACGGAGTACCTGGACCGCCAGCAAGGAAGCATGCATGCCGACTAGGTGACATGCATACTTGTCAGCCAGCTTACAAGCATGCATGTAAACATGCAGCTCAGTGTAGTGAAGGGCGCAGAGATGGCGTGACCTACTCGACTTCCGCGTCGGTTTCCATCGTCGTGCGCCAGGTGCTGACCCCAGGCGGTCGCCGGTCGCGTCGTCATCGTCGCCCCCTGCAGCTGACCTGCTTCGCCGACGCGGGTGGTCGTGGCAGTGGGGGGAGGGCCGCGAGAGCAACCTCGCCCAACGGGAGTTCAGACAACCTGACTTGTCTGTCTGGTGTGAGGCGGCGTACGGTCGGGGGAGTGGAGGTCACCCCCAGCGCCGGCAAGCATGACGTCGACGAGGAGGACGCCCGCCATGCCGCCCGGCACCCGCTGCGCGTCATCCCCCAGGACGACCGCGACCCGTACCGGATCCTCGTGATCGGCGCCGACCGCGCCGGTCGCCTGCTCGAGATCGTGATCCTCACGCCCGAGACCGAACCGAAGATCATCCACGCGATGCAGTTACGCCCCGCGTTCTACCGCTACCTCGACTGAGCCCACCCCTCAGCAACCCACCCCACCCGCGAAGGTTGCCGCCCACCATGCCGAAGCTGACCCCCGCCCAGGAGGCCCACGAACACGACGCCGCGACGGAGTGGCTCGACAGCCTCGACCCTGCGACCACTCCCGCCCGCGTCGTCTCCCAGGAGGTTCGCGACGTCGCCGAGGCCGCCGACCAGGTGCACGCCGCCGAGGCCGCCCTCGAGGCGGCCGTGCTCCGTGCCCGGCGAGCCGGCGCCAGCTGGAACGACCTCGCGCTGCCCCTCGGCGTGAGCCGCCAAGCCGTCCGGCAGCGCTTCGCCCGCCTTGAGAACAAGGAATCCACCCACGCCTGACAGCCACGCGACGAAGAGGACCCCCGACGCGCCGCCGGAGGTCCTCTTCGTCGCTGACACGGTGATCGAGATCGGTGGCCGCCCGATTCACGCAAGGGCGGAGGCGTTCCGAAGCCGACCGTTGTCCAGGGCTGGCCTCTACCGTGCGACGGTGGAACGGCAGCGGTCTCGTGCGTGGCGGGTGGCTGAGCGTCTACGGCTCCTCGAGGAGCCCGGGCTTCGTCCGGTGGGAAGCCCAGCATGGTGGCGTCGCTTAGCACTGAGTGCCGGCGTGGGGGCAGGCGCCTTCACCATCGTCCACGCCTTCAACCTCTTCGGCTGAGATCCGACCCTGCGCCCGCACAGCGGCAGTTGAAAACGTCCGGCGGCGGCCATGATCGCGCCCGCGGGGCGGCATGAGCGCGCCCGCGCGGACGGCGCCATGACCAAGGACGGCCGCTGATCAATGAAGCACCACCCTTTCAAGCTGCGTCGCAGACGGCTCACGCGCGAGGAGGTGGATGCCTCACGGCTGAATCAGGGGTGGCGCCTCCCTCGGAGGGGTCGGGGGCAGCACCAGGGGGCCGGCCTCCTGCGGGCGGGGGCCGTCCTCGGGGTGGGCCCGCAGCACCAGTAGCGCGATGTCGTCCTCGGGCGAGTCGTCGACCTGGACCAAGAGGGCGTCGCAGAGTTCCTCCACCGGGAGGTGGTGCAGTCCTTCGACCGTGGACCGCAGCCACTCCATGCCGTCCTGCAACGGGGCGTCGCGGCGTTCGACGAGACCGTCGCTGTACAGGACGACCGTCGCGCCCGGCTCCAGGGTCACGGAGTGGTCGGTGCGCTCAGTGTCGGGAAGCAGACCCAGTAGGAGGTCCGGGGAGGTGTGCAGGAGCCGGGCCCTGCCGTCGGCAGCGACGAGCACCGGCGCCGGGTGCCCGGCGTTGGACCACCGCAGGGTCCGCAGTCCCGCCGCCTTCTGCTCGGGTGTCTGCTCCACCTGAGCCAGGACGGCGGTGGCGATCACCCCGACGCCGAGGTGGTGCATGGCCCGGTCCAGCCCGGCCAGCACCGCCGCGGGCGGCTCGCACAGGGTGATCGAGACCCCGCGCAGCAGGTTGCGCACCTGCGCCATGGCGGCTGCGGCGTCACGGTCGTGCCCGGCCACGTCCCCGACGACGATCGTGGTGGCGCCGGTGGGGGTGAGGAAGCAGTCGTACCAGTCGCCGCCGATCTGCGCCTCGGCCGCCGCCGGCAGGTACCGGACGGCGATCTGCAGGTGGTCCGGTTCGAACGGCGCGGTGAGCAGGCTGCGCTGCAGCGCTTCGGTCAGGCGCCGCTGCTCGCCGGCCACCCGGCGTTCCTGCTCGCGGACCTGGATCGCGGCCAGGGTCTGCGCGCACTGCGCGGCGAAGGCGCTCATCAGCTCGAAGTCGCGGTCGGTGAAGTCCTGCCGGTCGCGCCAGGCGATCGTCAGCCCGCCCAGCGAGCGGCCCGCGGCCTGCAGCGGCAGGGACACCCAGGTGCCCAACCCGGTGCTGGTGACGACCTCCTCCATCTGGTCGGTGAAGGCCAGGGCGGCCTCGCGGTCGGGCACGACGACGACCTCGCCGGTGGCGGCGGCCACGGCCACCGGCAACGGACTGTCCACCGGCACATGGGCGAACGTGCGGCGGGCCTGCTCGCCGAGGGAGTCGGTCAGCGTCAGCTCCAGCACCTCCCCCTCGCCGCTGTCGCCCACGCTGCCGCTGCCACTGCCGGCGCGGACCGCGACAGCACCGCCCTCGGCGCCCAGCACGCCCAGACCGCTACCGATGACGATGTCGGTCAGCTGCGCGACGGTCTCGGCGCCGCTCAGCTGCAGCGCCACCTGCACCATGCCCGCCAGGCGCTGCGCCTCGGCGGTCTCGGTGGTCAAGGCGGCGCGCAGCTCCTGACCACGCACGTACAGGTCCGCCTCGGCGCGGTAGCGGTCGCCGGTGACGTCGTACAGGTCGACACCGGACTCGAAACGCTGCCGCTGCCGCTCGGTGACGTAGTCGGTGACCTCCTCGGCCCGGTGCAGCAGCAGCACCACCTCCCCGGCCTCATCGAGGACCGGGGCGTTCACCGGGCTCCACCAACGCGCGTGGAAGACGCCGTCGGCGTCGGCGACGTCGTACTTCTGCAGCGGCATCGTGTCCTGCCGCCCCGTGTGCAGCACCCGTCGCAGAGAGGCCGTCAAGTTGGCCGTCGCGGACGCCCCGGGATCGTCGGGGTTGTCGGGGAAGACCTCGGTGATCAACTGGCCGATGAGCTGGTGGCGTGCGCGACCGGACGACTTCAAGAAGGCCCCGTTGACCGCCACAAACCGCAGATCGGTGTCCAGCACCGCGTAGGACGTGGGCAGGACGTCGAAGATGGCCGCAAGATCGATGCGCGACACATGCTTCACCTGGGCATCCCGTCCTCCGGGGAGTGGTGCGGTCCTGGCCCGGCGCAGACCACTCCCGTGCTTCCGTCACCCGACGCCGGACGCCAGTCACGCAGTCAGTCGCGCAGAACAATAGAGGCCCGGCCCCGCTGCTGCGGGATTGGACCTTTGACCCGCGGTCTTGCTGGTCGGGTGGCAGGACTGGGCCTGTAGCTCTCCGTTCCGAGCGCCATCCGGAATTCGACATGAGCGCGCATTCGTCGGGCGCCGTGATCTGCAGGACGGCCCCGGGGGATGGGGTGCTGGGGGAGCGGCTTGTGCGGCGTCTGGTGACAAGCCCCCTGTCACCAGACGCGACGCAACGTTCCCCCCTGCTGTGAGCCGGCCTCGCGGGTCGTAGCCCCCCCGGACTTCGACCGCGAGCCCCCCGGACTCAGCGACCACATCGACACCACCGGCGGGAGCGTTACACCGGGGCTCACGCCTCGCGTGGCGCCTCGCCCGGCCCTCGTGGCGGCGGGACCGGCTGGCGTGAGGTGGCGCGGTGAGGACCTCGCGGGATCGTCTCTCAACCGACCGTTTCTGAGACTCCTTGGGGGAGAGGCCGCAGGGTCGCGACACGCCGTCTCACAATCCGTGTCCACAACTGGCGTCTCACCGTCGGCCGGTCAGTGCCTTCTGGGACGGTCCCAACTGTGCCCGCCTCCTCGCCCACACGCTCGAGCGCCCAGCGGCCCGGTCACTTGCTCGGCTACGCCCGCGTCTCCACCACCGCCCAAGACCCCGCCCTGCAGCACGACGCCCTCACCGCGGCCGGTTGCTACCACGTCTGGACCGACACCGCCTCCGGCGCCCTCGCAGCCCGCCCGGCCCTGGACGACGTCCTGGCCCGCCTGGGTCCCGGCGACGTCCTGGTCGTCTGGCGCCTGGACCGCCTGGCTCGCTCCCTGCGCCACCTCCTGCAGTTGATCGACGACCTCGACAGCAGGGGAGTGGGCTTCCGGTCTCTGACGGAGTCCATCGACACCACCACCGCCACCGGCCGTCTCGTCCTGCACCTCTTCGGTGCGTTGGGAGAGTTCGAGCGCGACCTGCTGCGTGAGCGCACCGCTGCCGGGCTGGAGGCCGCGGCCGCCCGCGGGCGGCGTGGAGGGCGGCCAGCCGTGATGACCCCGGCCAAGCTGGCCGCTGCCCGAGCGCTGCTGGCCGACGGGCAGCACTCCGTAGCTAAGACTGCCGCCGCGGTCGGCGTCTCACGGGCCACGCTGTACCGGGCCCTCAACCCAGCACCCTGATGTCCTCAAGCGAGGGACCGCATGAGGCCCCCGTCCGAGACGACTATGACGGACAGGTCTACCGGGACGACGTGGTGCGCCAGCGAGTCAGCCGTCGCATCGGTGGAGGAGCGTCCCGGTAGACGGTGGCTAAATAGCGCTCCCCTTACCCCCACCTGGCGGGAAGCGTTTCGTCGTGGCCACCTACCTTGCATTCAGGCCATTGACGTACCGCCTGCGAAGTTTAAGGACGCGCTCAAGGGTCATGTCCAGTAATGGCGGCCAGGCCACTGTTTGACTCGTGGGCCACAGCTGTTTTAAGTGCAGGCCCCAACGTCCGGGCGGGCTGTAGGCCATCAGGTTGGGGTCGGGGGAGCGCGCCACAACGACGGCCACATGGCCTATGGCGAAAACGGTAAAGTGCGAGTTCTGGAGGAACTGGCGGGTGTTGCTGTCTTCGGCCCACTCCCAGGCATAGGTCCACACATCGCCACCCTTGCCCCCTCGCCACGCGCCGATCCAGGCCCGCAAGTTTTCCGGCGGACGGTGCGAATCATGGGCGAAGCGTTGCATCTCCTCGCCTGTGGCGAACCAGTCACCAACGCCCTGCGACACATAGGCGGTCTTCATCAGCCAGGCCGCGAGAATCTCGGCGTCTTGCACGCTTAGATTAGTCTTCTGGCCTAGAATCATCGGTTCCAGAATAGGCTTGACTGCCTGCTCAAGGGCGCTCATCCAACCCTCATTGCACTCTCGGCAGACAATCCTTGGGCGTTTCGTGAAGGGAGTTCCCTGCTTACTTTCCCTACTAATGTACTTGTGGAGGTCTTTGTCCCATATGGTTTCCGTCCGAGAGTTTTCACCCAGTGATACGAGCTGCTTCGTCCACTGCGGCAGCAGGTGCTCCCGGGTGAGCGGGCGTCCGCCGCACCAAATACACGCCGTCAACTTGGGGCGCACTGGACCTTAACTGCCACTCTCAAGCACACGGCGAATTATACAGGTTCCGAACAAGACGTACAGAGTGGTCTGAGACCCTTACGTCGTCGATGCGGGAGCCATGACATCCCAGCGGATAGGTATCAATACCGCCGACGGCGCATGGGCGGCTTATGTTGGGCTGACGTCGGGCAATTAGGTTACTTCTCTTGAGCAGGCGGCGTCGTCAACAGCATCGGCGCCTGGGGGAGTCACGGCCCGAATGTAACCCTCTAACCTTTCAGATAACGTCCTTTATCTGCGGGTCGGGGTCACGGTGCGCGGTCGGGTGATCGCATCGATGTCCGAACTCACGCTCTTCGCATGGTTAAGGCGTGCGCACCTCGTTGACCCGCTCTTCTGCAGGGGCGTCATCGCCGGTGTCAGCACCAGCGATGACGCTGACGTTGCGGCCGATGCTCTTGCCCCGGTACAGGGCTCGGTCAGCGGCGTGCAGAGCATCGTCGGCGCTCTGCCCGCTGCTCCACTGGGCGATGCCGACGGTGCAGGTCTGCGCGTGTGGCACGCACGCACGGATCCGCTCGGCCACGGCGAGGGCCTCGGCTGCGGTGCACCCAGGCAGGGCCAGGGCGAACTCCTCCCCGCCCCAGCGGGCCAGGGTGTCCACGTCGCGCAGCTGCCCGGCGGCGGCGGCGGCGAAGTCGCGCAGCAGTGCGTCGCCGGCCAGGTGCCCGCGGGTGTCGTTGTAGCGCTTGAAGTGGTCCAGGTCGACCAGGGCGAACGTCAGCGGCATCCCGTAGCGGGTGGCGCGGGCGATCTCGGCGGCGGCGGCCTCGTCCCAGCGTCCGCGGTTGGCCAGCTGCGTCAGCGCGTCGCGCCCGGCGGCGGTGGCCAGGCGCACCAGCAGGTCGCCGCGCTCGATCGCCGCCGCCGCCTCCGAGGCCAGGGTTTCCAGCATCGCCGGCACGTGCCCGGGCAGCGCCGACACCGGGCGGTGCCAGGCCAGCGCCAGCACGCCGATGGCCTGCTCGGCACCGGTGAGCACCGGCTGCCAGGCCGCGGCGGCCACGCCCAGGCCCCGCGCCACCCGCTCAGAGGCGTCCGTGCGCTGGGCGACGTCACCGACGAAGAACAGCTTGCCGCCGCGGAAGGCGCGCACGGTCAGCGAGGGCTCGCCGTCCAGGTTGAAGGTCAACGGCGGCACCTGCACTCCGTCGGCGGCGGTGGAGACCAGGTTCCCGAGCCCGTCCGGCTCCAGCAGGTAGACCATGTCCGCCCCGGAGACCTCGCGTGCGGCGGCGCAGATGTCGGCGCGCACGTCCTCGGAGGTGTACAGCTGCCGCGCCACTCGGGCCAGGACCTCCACGTGCCCGGTGCGCTCGACGGCTTCAGCGGCCTGCCGGCGCACCTTGTGCAGCAGGACCTCGCGCTCATCGCGGCCCAGTGCCAGCGCCAGGCCGATCACGGCGACCAGGCCGACGAAGCCCTGCACCACCAGTGCACGGGTGGAGTCGGAGGCGACGAAGGCGAAGGGGCCGTGTCCTGACAGGGTGAACAGCACCGCGGCCACCCCGACGGCGAAGTCGTGCACCACCACGATCGTGGTGTCGAAGCGCAGCGCTGCCCACACCGTCAGCGCGATCAGCGGGAACGCGATCGGCAGCGTCTCCAGCACGTGGAAGGCCAGCAGGTACCCGCCCGCGGAGGCGGCCAGCAACAGCGCCAGCTCCAGGCGGCGGGCACCGTCCAGGCGCTGGAAGGGCAACGTGACCGGCTCACGCCCGCCGGCGCGGGCGGCGGCGCGCTGGCGCCGGTGCGCGGCGAGGAGGTAGCCCACCCGCAAGCCCAGCCCCACGATGAGCACGACGCTGACGGTGTTGCGCGTCATCCACACCGCAGTCGTCAACCATGACCAGTGCCCCGTCAGCACCCCCACCGAGGTCGGCCCCAGCAGGGCACCCGCAGCGGTGGCCACCAGCGCGGCCAGCAGCACCCGCGCCAGCTGGCGGCTGCCGGTCAGCGGCTCGGTGCCGCCTGCGCCCCACAGCGCGGGCTCCCAGCGGCCCAGCAGGACGTGGAAGACGGCGACCTGCACGAGGTTGGCAGCCACGAAGCACATCGCCAGCAGCGGCGCCGCTCCTGTGAGGGCGTTGACGGTGAAGGTGATCAGGGCCAGAGCTGTGACGTCGAGCGTCCGGGTCCCGGCGCCGCGCTGCACGGCGAACCACAGCGTCGCCACCCCTGCCGCCGGCCACACCAGGCTCAGGCTGGTGCCGTCCATCACCGTCAGCCGGCCCAGGAAGACCGCCAGGGTGAACACCGCCGCGAACGCTGCGCTGCGCGCCAGCGCCGTGAGAGGTACCCGTCCGAGGGCGTGCCCGCGCGACCATCGAGGCTGCAGCCGGCGATCTCCAACGCGCTCCACTTCGGCCTGCCTCCCAGTTGCGGTCGAGCTGCCCACCCAGCTCCACCGTGGCGCGGGGTCCCCAGCAGATCGGTCGTTCACCCCCGCCACTTGACCCCGTGCGGCCCACCCCGTGCAGCGACTACCCACTCAGCCCGGCAGTGCCACCACGCGTGCTCACAGCACCACGACCGGCACGACAGCCCAGGTTCACGGGACCTCCCACGCCGATCGACACGACCAACTGAGCGGCCCGAAGACCGTCCCGCATCGCCTCGGCCGGGCCGAGACCCGGCCGAGGCCCAGGGGAGGAGAAGCACCGCAGGCCCCAGCGCAGGCCCTGTGCCCGCCATGGCCCGACCTTGAAGCGGAACTGCCTCGCATCCAGTCATGACGTCCTTCCTCTGTGAGGCAGGAACGAGCGCCGAGCGACGAGCGGACGCACGTGCACGCCGACATGGCTGGAGCTCTGGATGAGTGGGGCTCTGGCATCTGAGGTGCCCGATGTTCAGTTGAGCGAGGCCGCTGCTGCTGTCGGGTAGGTCACGCAGGGGATGAGGGCTTCAGGCTGGCGCTGGGGCAGGGTGAAGCGGACGGTGGTGCCCCCGCCGGGGGTCTCCTCCACCCAGATGCGCCCGCCGTGGCGCTCGACGATGCGCTGGCAGGTGGCCAGGCCGATGCCGTGGCCGGTGCCGGCGGTGCGGTCGACCTGGGCGAACATGGCGAAGACCGATCGGCGCTGCTCGGGCGGGATGCCGATGCCGTTGTCGGCCACCGCGACGCTCCACCCCTCGCCGTCCTGGCTGGCGCTGACCGCGACGCGGCAGGCCCGCTGCGGTGAGCGGTACTTGATCGCATTGCCGATGAGGTTCTGCAGGAGCTGGCGCAGCAGCACCGGGTCGCCGTAGAGCACCGGCAGGGGGCCGGCGCTGACGCGTGCAGCAGCAGTCCGGATGGCGGTGCGCAGGTCCAGAACGGCCTGGTCGTGGATCGCGCGCAGCTCGACCCGATCACGCTGGCACTGCACGGCGCCGGCCTGGGAGTAGGCCAGCAGCGACTCGATGAGGTCCTTCATGCGGGTGGTGCCCTTCAGGGCGGTGCCCACCCAGTCGCGGCCCTGCTCGCCGAGCTGCTCGCCGTAGACCTCACCGAGCATCTCGATGTAGCCGGCGATGACGGTCAGCGGGGAGTTGAGGTCGTGACTGGCCACGCCGGCGAACTGCGCCAGTTCGGCGTTGGAGCGCTCCAGCTCCGCGCTGCGCTGCGCCAGCTCCTCGTGAGCGCTGGCCAGGGCCGCCTCGCGGGCGCGGGCGGCAGTGACGTCAGCCATGACGACCACCGCTCCCAGGGACGTGCCGTCACCGCTGCGCAGGGTGCGCCCGGAGCACAACACGGTGCGCGGCGGGCGCCCAGCGGGGGCGATGACCATCTCCACGTCCCTGACCGACCCCTCGCGCAGCACCCGCGCCAGCGGGACCTCGGACGGGCCCAGCGGTGTGGTGCCGTCCGCGGCGTGGAGGTCGTAGACGCCGGCGTACTCGGCCGGGTCCACGCCGTCGTCCACGGCGGCGTCGGCCTTCAGCCCGTGCCAGTCCAGTGCCGTGCGGTTGAGCACGGCCAGGTGCCCGTCGGGGGCGGCGACGACGATGCCCACGTCCACGGTCTCCAGCACCGCGTTGACCAGCTCGTGACGTTCCTCCGCCTCTGCCATCGCCAGCTCCGCCAGCCTTCTGTGCTCCTCAGCCACGGCGCGCTGGACGCGGGCATCGGCGGCCTCGTGACGCACCCGCGCCAGCAGCACTTCGCGCTCATCACGCCCCAGAGCCAGCGCCAGGCCGACGGCGGCGATGACACCGACGAAGGCCTGCACCACCAGGGCACGGGTGGCGTCGTCGGGGATGTAGGCGAAGGCGCCGTGACCGGACAGGGTGAGCAGAACGGCCACCACACCGACCACGAAGTCGTGGACGACGACGATGGTGGTGTCGAAGCGCAGCGCCACCCACACCGTCAGCGCGATGAGGGGGAAGGCGATGGGCAGGTCCTCCAGGACGCCGAAGACCAGCACGTAGCCGGTGGCGGAGCAGGCCAGGACGGCGATGAGCTCCACGGCCCGCCAGCCACGGGGCCACATGAACGGCAGCCGCACCCGGAAGCCCTCCCCGACCGCGGCCCCGGCACTGCCAGCGGCGGCGCGCTGCTCGCTGCGGGCGCTGAGCAGGCAACCGATGCGGAAACCGACAGCGGCGATGAGCACCACGCTGACGGTGTTGCGGGTCATCCACACCACCGCCGTCAGCGGGGACCAATGACCGGTCAGCACCCCGACCGCCACCGGACCCAGGACGCCGCCGGCGGCGGTGGCCAGCACCGCGGCAGCCAGCACACGGGCGAGCTGCCCGGTCCCGGCCAGCGGCTCACGTCCACCGGCACCCCACAGGCGGGGGCACCAGCGGGAGTACAGCACCCCGAAGACGGCGACCTGGGCGACGTTGGCGCCCACGAAACACACCGCCAGCGCCGCCGGTGCCCCGGTCCAGACGTTGACCGAGAACGTGATCAGCGCCAGGGCCGGCCAGTCCAACCAACGAGTGCCCGCACCGCGCTGCGCGGCGAACCACACCACCGCCACACCCGCCGCCGGCCACACCAGGCTCAAGCTGGTGCCGTCCATGACGGTCAAGCGGCCCAGGAACACCGCCGCGCAGAACACCACCGCGAAACCGAAGCTGCGGCGCACAGCGGCGGCAGCCGGACGCCGCGACGCGGTCGCGCCCCAGCTCCCGGTGGCGCTGCTGGACAGGCTGGACGGCAAGAGACGTCCTCTCGGCACGGGTCGGCGACAGCTCCGAACGGAGCGGATCCCTGACCCGTCGACAGACCTGACGCGTCCCTTGACCACCCGCCACGCACGTTCCCCCGAACGCCGAGACCACCAGCAGTGCAGACAGCCACCGGTGCAGGTCGGCGACGCACGCTCACACCGCAGGTGGGGCGCGGTCATGACCGCCCTTGAGGCGTCCGTCTCTGCTGGTCCGAGGTGGTGGCTCAGCCGGGTGGGCTGACCGTCGCGGCGGGGGCCTGGCCGCCGTCCACCAGGGCGCGGGTGCCGATGGGTTCGGACAGCTCGACCGTGAAGGGGGTCTCCGGTGCGCCCGGGCAGCTGTTGGCGCCGTCGAGAGCATCGACCCGGACGGTGATAACCACCTCCTCGCGCCGGTACTCCACCTCCGGCTCCTGGATGCGGCCCTCAGCGGTGCGCCCGGAGGAGCACGCCCGCTCGCTCACGAGCACCGACACGCTCACGTCCTGCGGGTCGGGCTCCTGGGCCAGGCGCCACGTCGCTGCTGGGTCCTGACCGCAGGCGGAGAGCCCGAGTACCAGGAGGACCACGCCGACCACTGCTGCACGCTTCACGCCCGTGGGACGCAGCCGCCGCCCCCTCGGTTGCCGAGGGCGCACGCCAAGATCCGCGCACGCCGCTGAGGGACCACGACGTGCAAGCGGTGGCTCGGCTCAGGAGGCTGCGGGGAAGCGGGTGGCGAGGTGGGCCGCGAGGGCATCGCGGTCGGCAGGACCCAGCTCGCCGGGGCGCTTGATGAGCTTGGCGAGACCGCGCCGGCCCACCAGCGGTACACCGGCGATGTTCTCGCCGAACCAGGGCAGTTCGGTGCCCACGAAGCACAGCGCCCCGCGCACCGGCACGTCGGCACCGACGCGGGCCAACTCGGCTGCCACGGATTCGACCTGGCCGGTCAGGCCCTCGATGAGACGGGTCTGGTCGCGGCCGTTGATGAACAGGGTCTCGGTGCGGGGGGTGAAGAGCCCGCCGGTGCGGCGGACTTCCAGGGCGCCGGTGTGGGTCTTGGCGTCGATGACCCACACGCCGGTGGCGGCCACGGCGAGGTGGTCGATGTTGGCCCGCGACAGCCGCCCGTCGGGGCGGCGCAGGCGCCGGTCGTGCAGCACGGTGACGTGGGAGCCGGTCAGCTCCTCCAGCGTGGCGGCTACCGCTCGTTCCCCGGCGGCGCCTTGTGCCCACACGCGGGTGCTGACTGGCTCGGAGCTCAGCGCGAGGATCAGCCCGCCCAGCAGCCGGTGGCGGGAGCGGATGTCCTGCTCGCGGCGGTGGGTGCGGCGTTCGTACTCCCGCTGCGCCGACGCCCCTGCCACCGAGGCACCCGCCACCGGAGAAGCTGCAGTTGCGGGCCGTGGTGCCGGCACTTCCATGGCCGTGCTCGTGGAGGGTGCGGCGGGGTGGACGCGCGAGGGCCGCCCGGTCTGCAGACCGGGCGGCCCTGTGCTGGGTGGTCTCTTCGACAGTCGCCTCTCGGCGAGCGGCCGCTCGTAGCGGCTGGGGTGAGGCCCGGGGACATGTACCGAAGCGACCACTCCCTACAAGGCTCGGCGCGGCCGGAGCATTCCTGCAGCACCCACCGCTGAGCAGCGGACGACGTGGGACGCGGTCCCGAGGCATTCGTGCAACAGGCTGCTGCACAAACACCTCGCTGAGGACGGTGCGGCTGCACTCCCGTCCTGGGCCGGTCCCTGCGGCCGCCAGTCTTGAGGCGCCGTCGCGGGCCCAGGCTGCGGAGGTCGGCGTCTACGGTGGCGGGGTGGGCGGGGTGGAGGCGGAGCAGTGGTGGACTGCTGACCAGTGCGCTGAGCACTGTGGCATCACCCGGCGGGGCTGGTCTTCCTACGTCAGCAAGGGCATCGCGCCGGCCGCGGATCACCATGTGGGGCGTACGCCGCTGTGGCGGGCTGAGGTGGTGCAGGCCTGGCAGGCCGCCCGCCCGGGCCGGGGCCGCTGGAGCACCACCCGCACCACCTGAAGGGTGCTGGGCGCCGCCCCGACGACAATGACGCCTGAGGAGTTATTGTCGTCGCTGTCGTGCCGCCCATGCCGGAGGGAGCTCAGACGATGTCGTGGATCGCAGGAGCCAGGCCACCGTGCGGCCGGGCCGGCCGCACGGGCCGTCGTGCTTTCTGCGCGACACGCCGCGCCACCTCCAACTCTCTGGTGCCACATGCGAGTTGGATCACCCCCATGCCCAGTCCTGTAGGCAGAACGCGTCGGCCCAACGGCACGACGTCGGTCCGCTTCACGATGCGCGTCAACGAGGAGGCCCACGAGAAGGCCGCCCGTGCTGCTGCAGCTCTTGGCCTGACCATGGCGGCCTACTTCGAGCACCTGCTGCGACGCGAGGAGCTGGATGAGTCCGGCCGCCCGCTGTGGTGGAGCCAGCACCAGGAGGAGTTGCCGCTGTCGCAGTCGGCGTAGGGCAGGCCCCTACAACGACGAAGGGCCCCCGTTGGCGCGGGAGCCCTCGTCCAAGCAGTCGGACCGGTGGCCGCCGGTCCGTTCAATGCACTCCCCCTCTGCAAGGAGCTGTGCTGTCTTGAGCGTACCTCTGTCTCGTCTGTCTTCAAGTATTCGCGGCGTGTGTGGGCTTGTTGAGGCGTACGGAATCGTCTCGCCGGCCCGACCTACCCTGACGCGGTGGCCTACTCGGCCACCGGTGGCTGCGGTGATGGCCGCTTGAGGTGGCTGCCCGAGCGCGACGACGCGCCTTAACTGACTCCGCTCCTGCCCTGAATCCGCGGCTGCTGGCTGCGCGGGTGGGGTTGCTGGTGCAGCGGGCGCCGGTGTGGGTGCGCACCGTGGACGCCCACGCCGACGTGGCGGCGTTGCGGGTGGACGCCTACCGCAATGTGACGGCGCTGGTGTGGGTGCTGGCGGCTGCTGCGCGTCCGGATGCGACGTCGGCGCCGACGTGGGAGGTGCTGACCGCGCGGACGGGGTTGAGCCGGCGGGCGGTGGCGCGCTGGCTGGTGTGGCTGCGGGTGCGGGGGCTGCTGCTGGTGGCCGAGACCGGCTCCACACCGGCCACCCGCAGCCCGCTGGATGCCACCGAAGGCAACCGCGCCGCCGTCTACGTCCTCACCGCCCCACCCTCCTCCGAGCATCGCGCTGAGCACGACCCGGAGGCGGTCGAGGAGGCAGCGGCGAAGGCGACCACGCCCGTCCGGGGGCAAGTCCTGCCCGCGCCGCAGGCCGGGCAGGACGCGGCAGCACCGCAGTACCCCCACCTCCCCCTGCCTCGGCCTCTGTCTCTGGCCATCGCTGGGGTGGGTGGGGATGAAAGTGGCACCCCCCCGATCTCTCCCTTAGGAGAGATCCCTACGCGGGCGCGCGACGCGCGCGAGTCTCTGCGCACCACCGCACCTAGCCGTGCGGCGGCGGGGCAGAACCCGGACCGAGGAGGGGTGAGTCCCGAGCTCGGCGCACCGGCGCAGGAGCCAGCCCAGGACCCGGGCGAGGACCTGGAGCGGAAGACGGCCCCGGTGGTGTGGGCCGACAGCGCCACGGCACGGACCCGGCGCGAGGAGCTGGCCGCGGCGGCGGCGCTGCGCCGGCGCAGCGTGGAGCTGCGGGGGGTGAGTGAGCGCGCGGTGCGCGCCGCGGTGCGCGACTTCCTACGCGCGGGCTGGAGCGTGGATGACCTGGCCTACGCCCTGGACCACGCCCCCGATGGCAGCGCACGGACCTGGACCTCCAGCGTGCGCCAGCCGGTGGCCTGGGCCCGGGCCCGCCTGGCGCCCTGGGCCGGCAAACCTGGCCCGGTCAGCACCCGCCGCGCCACCTCCGCGGCCACCGCAGCGCAGCTGCGCGAGCAGCTACGCGCCCGCCGCGCGGCGCACGCGGCTGCGGTGGCCGCCGCGGTGCCGGCACCGGCAGAGCTGGCCGCGGTGCGCGCTGCGCTGGCCGCCCGCCGCGGCGCACGACGTCCCACCGCCGCCCACCCCACCGCTCACTTCGCCGCGGTCGGCGCCTCGTGAGCGCGCACCAGGCGCCGGCCGTCCGTAGTGCGGCCGCGCGGAAAACTCCGCACGGGCGGGGTGGGTGCACCGTGTCGTGGTGGTGGGCCTGCCCGTCTTCTCCGTCGCGCTGGGGCGCGACGATCTCAGCCGGGTAGGCCCACCACCACGGTGGCCGCGCCTGCGGCCGCTAGGCGGCCGCAGGTCCACGCGAGCTGCGCTCGCGTCTGGTCGCGCCAGGGCGCGACCAGAACCCCCCGCGGGGCCGGGTGAGCGTCCTCCCCTGCCTGTCCGCTCCGTGTGCGAGGTATGCCGGAGCGCTACGCTTGCTCCGGTCCTCGTCCCGGGGGGGGGGGGGGGGGGGGGGGGGGGGGGGGGGGGGGGGGGGGGGGGGGGGGGGGGGGGGGGGGGGGGGGGGGGGGGGGGGGGGGGGGGGGGGGGGGGGGGGGGGGGGGGGGGGGGGGG
>NZ_JBKBCT010000077.1:0-18100 GCF_050871525.1 Kineococcus auxinigenes
GGTGATCTTGAAGCGTAGAGAACTCCATGATCACCGGGGCCCGTGCTCGCCTGGGTCCGTGACACGCCAGACCCTCACCGAGTGCTTGAGCCACCCTGCCCGGTCCGCCTACTGCCGGTCGCTCTTAGGACCCCGGCAGCTCCGGGCCTGGCGGTCGGGGCCCCGACCCGCGAGGCTGACCGCGTGCGCAGCGCTGCGGAGGGGACCGACGCCACCGAGGTGCTGCGCTGGGCCGCCGGGCACCTGGAGGTCAGCGGCGAGCCGGTGCTGGTCAAGCGGCGGCCGTGGTCGCGGGTGTGGTGGCTGCCCACCGCGGGCGGTCGGGCGTGGCTGAAGGCGTGCCCGCCGGCGCTCGCGCACGAGGTCGCGCTGGTGGTCGTCCTCGCCGCGCGGGGCGCCCCGCACGTCCTGGCCCCGCTCGCGGCCGACGCCGCGCGCGGGTGGTTGCTGCTGCCGGACGGCGGCCCCACCCTGCGGGACGCGGGCGAGGAGCAGGACCGCTGGCCCGCAGCCCTGGCCGGGTACGCCGAGCTGCAGCGCGCCGCCACCCCGCAGGCCGCGGAGCTGCTGGCCGCCGGAGTCCCCGACACGCGGCCCGAGGTGCTCGCGGAGGTCGCCGCCGACGTCGTCGGCCGCCGCGCACCGCACCTGCGCCACCTGCTGCCGCTCGTCGCGGACGAGGCGGCGGAACTGGCCGAGCTGGGGCCGGCACCCACCGTGCAGCACGACGACCTGCACGACGGCAACGTCTTCGCCGCCGGGCTGCGCCCCTTCGACTGGGGCGACGCCTGCGTGGGCCACCCCTTCACCAGCCTGCGGGTCGGCGCACGCACCGGGCACGCCGACGGCGACCGGACCGCCTACCTGGCCGGCTGGAGCGGGGACCCCGCGCGGCTGCACCGCGCCGCCGACCTCGCCACCCACCTGGGGTCGATCACCCGGGCGCTGTCGTGGGAGCGGGCGCTGACGTCCGTGCCGGGGGCACCGCCTCCGGAGTTCTCCGGCGCGGTCGTCGGCTGGCTGGAGCGGCTGGCGGAGCCCACGGGCCGCCCCTGAACCAGGCCCGGGCCCCGACCACGGGTCAGCGCGCGGGCGCCGCCGCTCACACCCCGCTCAGCGCGTCGGCCAGATCCACGTCCGCCCACCGCCGGCCGTGCCCGAGCACGCGCGCTGTGCGCGGCTCCACCGGCACCTCACCGGACTCCCCCACCGGTGCCGCGCCGTGCGGGCGTTCCAGGTGCACCTCCAGGCGCTGCCCGGCGAGGTCCTCCACCAGCCCGGCGCCCCACTCCACGACCGTGACGGCCTCGTCGGCGTCGGCGTCCAGGTCCAGGTCGTCGACCTCCGCCAGGGAGCCGACCCGGTAGGCGTCCACGTGCACCAGCGGCGGGCCGCCGACCAGCGACGGGTGCACCCGCGCGATGACGAACGTGGGGGACGTCACCGGCCCCCGCACGCCCAGCCCCTCGGCCAGCCCGCGCGTCATCGTCGTCTTGCCCGCGCCCACGTCACCGGACAGGACCACCAGGTCACCGGCGCGCAGCAGCGCCCCCAGGCGCCGGCCGAACTCACCGGTGGCGTGCGCGGTGGCCAGCACCAGCTCCAGCGGCGCGCTCACCGCCGCCCCCGCCGGGCGCGCGAGCGGGCGGCGACCGGCAGGACGACCTCGTGGCCCGCGCCGGGGCCGCCGTCCCCGGCGGCGCGCGCCAGCAACCGCTCCAGGCGCGCGGTGACCACGGCGGGGTGCTCCAGCATCACCAGGTGCCCCGCCTGCCGCACCAGCACGTGCTCGGCCCCGGGGACGGCGTCGGCGATGGTGCGCCCGTGCGCCGCGGGGGTCATGAGGTCGCGCTCGGCGGCGATCACCAGCACCGCCCGCCCGGCCAGCGCGGCCAGCGCCTCGCTCTCGTCGAGGGTGCCGAAGGCCGGCAGCAGGTCGGCGATGGTGCCCACCGAGGTCTCGGCCATCATGCGCGCGGCCAGCCGCTCCACCTCCGGGGACACCGGGGAGGCGAACGACCAGTGCGAGACCAGGCGCTGCTCCACGTCCGCGGCCCGCCGGCGGCTGCGCTCGAGGACGTCGGCGCGCTCCGCGGTGCGCTGCAGCGCCTGCTCGGCCCAGCGCACCAGGTGCCGGCCCAGCAGCGGCAGGCCGTGGTCGAAGGCGGCCAGCCCGCCGGAGCTGGTGGCGACCAGCCCGACGGCGCGGGTGCGCTCGAGCAGGTCGGGGCGGCGCACCGCCAGCTCCATGATCGTCATGCCGCCGAGGGAGTGGCCCACGAGCGCCAGCGGGCCCTCGGGGGCCACGACGTCGAGCACCTGCCCCAGGTCGTCGGCCAGCCGCGCCACCGCCACCGGTCCGGCCGGGCCCCGGGTGGAGCGGCCGTGGCCGCGGTGCTCGGGCAGCACGAGGCGGTGGCGGCCGCGCAGCGCCAGTCGCTGGAAGTGCCAGGCGTCGGCCGACAGCCCGTAGCCGTGCAGCAGCACGACGGTCGGCGCGCCCGGCGCGGCCGCGTCGGCGGGGTCGACCTCCACGTGCAGGCGCGCGCCGTCGTCGGTGACCACCTCCACCGGTTCCCCCGCCAGCGGCTGCAGCTCCTCGCGCACGGGTGCCGCGCGCCGGCGCGGGCGCAGCACCCCGGCGACCCTCACTGCGCGCCCCCCATGCCCGCGCGCCCCGTCCACCGGCGCGGCACCCGCGGCCCGATGCGCGTGACCACCTCGTACGCGATCGTGCCGGCGGCCTCGGCCCAGTCCTGCGCCGTCGGCTCCTCCGGCCGCCCGGCGGCCTCCCCCGCACCGAAGAGCACCACCGCCTCCCCCGGCGCCGGCGTCTCGCCGCCGAGGTCGACGACCACCTGGTCCATGCACACCCTGCCCAGCACGGGTCTGCGCCGCCCGGCCACCAGCACCGACCCGCCGCCGCCGGGGCGCGAGGAGGCGTGCCGCGGCAGCCCGTCGCCGTACCCCACGGGCACCAGGCCCAGCGTCGTGGCGCGGGGGGTGCGGTGGGTCAGGCCGTAGGAGACGCCCGCCCCGGCCGGCACCGGGCGCACGTGCGCCAGCCGCGCCGTCAGCGTCATCGCCGGCACCAGCCCCAGCTGCGCGCAGGACGCCACGTGCGGGGCGGGGCTGACCCCGTACAGGGCGATGCCGCAGCGGGCCAGGTCGAAGCGGGCCCGGGGGTCGAACAGCGCCGCCGGGGAGTTCGCGTGGTGCAGCAGACCGGGGTCGACCCCGCGGGCGCGGGCGACGGCGACGGCACCGGTGAAGGCGTCCAGCTGCGCGTCCACGGAGGCGTCCCCGGGGGCGTCGGCGGAGGCGAAGTGCGCCCAGGTGCCGCGCACCCGCACCGCGCCCTCCGCCACGTGCGCGGCGACCGCGTCCAGCAGGTCCGCCCACTGCGCCGGGGAAGCACCCCCGCGGGACATGCCGGTGTCCAGCTCCAGGTGGATCCCGGCGGTGCGCCCGGTGGCGCGCGCGGCGGCCACGACCTCCGCCAGCGCCCACGGCGCGGCCACCGACAGGTCCACGTCCGCCGCCACCGCCGCGCGCAGGTCCAGCCCCGGGGTGAGCAGCCACGCCAGCACGGGCGCGGTGACGCCCGCCCGCCGCAGCGCGAGGGCCTCGTGCACGTGCGCCACGCCCAGCCACGTCGCACCGCCGGCGAGCGCCGCCCGGGCCGCGGGGACGGCGCCGTGCCCGTACCCGTCGGCCTTGACCACGGCCATGAGCTGCGCCGCCCCCAACCGCTCGCGCAGGACGGCGGCGTTGCCGGCGATCGCGTCCAGGTCGACGACGGCCTCGGCCGGCAGGCCCGGCGACGGCTCGGGCGGCGAGGACGGTGCGGTGGCGGCCGGCGCGTCGGCGGTCGGGTCCGGCGCCGGGTGCGCGGCTTCCTCCACGGGTGAACCCACGTCCCCGACGGTACCCGGCGCCCCGGCCCCTCCCTCTCCCCCCACGGCGGCGCGGCGTCGCTGCCCAGTTCGGCGCCCGGGACCTGGGAGCGGTGGCTGCCGGGTGGTGCGGCAGGCGGCGTCCGGAGCTCGCGCCTCGACCACCGAACCCGTGGTGGTGCACCCGCGTCGGCGCGAGCGGAGAGCCGGTCGCCGCGCCACCCGGCAGTCACCGCGCCCCGACCACCCGGGCGGCCTACCAGCCGGGCAGCGACGTCAGCGCCGCCGGCACCGCCTCGGCGACGTCCAGGGCGCTCAGCGGCCCGCCCGCGCTGGCCAGCTCGGCGGCCCAGCCGTGCAGCACGGCGGCGTCGGCGGCGACCTCCGCGGCCAGCGCCGGGTCCCGCGCGAGGTCGTCGGCCCGCGAGGCCAGGGCGGCACCGAGCACCCCGGCGAGCACGTCCCCCGCCCCGGCGGTGGCCAGCCACGCGGGCGCGGCGGCGGCGGTGAACACGCGCCCGTCCGGGCCGGCGACGGTGGTGACGGCGCCCTTGAGCAGCACGGTGGCGCCGGTGGCGGCGGCGGCGCGGCGCGCGTGCGGCAGCGGGTCGGCCTCGACGACGGCGCGCGGCACGTCCTCGCCGAGGACCCCGAGCAGGCGGGACAGCTCCCCGGCGTGCGGGGTGAGGACGTGCTGCGGGCCCAGCCCCTCGGGCAGCCCGGCGAGGGCGCCGGCGTCGACGACGGCGGGCTCGCCGGAGGCCAGGGCCTCGCGCACGCGGGCCTGCTGCTCGGCGTCGTCCGGGGAGACGCCGGGGCCCAGCACCCACGCCTGCACCCGCCCGGGCCCGACGACGGCCTCGGGGCGGTGGTGCCGCACCAGCTCCGCGGGGTGCTCGGGGCCCAGGTAGCGCACCATGCCGGCCCCGGCGCGCACGGCGGCGTCCACGGCCAGCAGGGCGGCGCCGGTGTAGTCGGGGCCGCCGGCGACGACACCGACGACACCGCGGGAGTACTTGTCGTCCCCGGGGCCGGGCCGGCGCCAGCGGGCGGCGACGTCGGCGGGCTCGACCCGGCGCACCGCGGGGGCCGGCAGTTCACCGCGCACCCCGATGTCGGCGACGACGACGCGCCCGCAGCGGGCGGCGGCGGGCGCGAGCAGGTGGGCCGGCTTCGCGGTGCCGAAGGTGACGGTGACGTCGGCGTCGAGGACGCCGCCCTCCACGGCGCCGCGGTCGGCGTCCAGCCCGCTGGGCACGTCGACGGCCACGACGACGGGCCCGTCGACACCGGCACCGGCCAGCGCCTCGGGCAGTTCGTCCAGGGGCGCGCGCAGCCCGCCGCGCCCGCCGATGCCGGCGACGCCGTCGAGCAGGAGGTCCGCGGCGCGGCAGGCGGCGGGGCCGTCGTCGCCGAAGGGGCGCACGCGAGCGCCGGCGGCCACGGCGGCGGCCAGGCCCGCGGGGTGGGCGGTGTCGGCGGTGGTGAGGACGAGGACGCCGGCGCCGCGGCCGGCGAGGCGGGCGGCGGCGAACAGGGCGTCGCCGCCGTTGTCGCCGGTGCCGGCGAGGACGACGACGCGCCGGCCGGTGACGCGGCCGGTGGAGGCGCGCAGCACGGCGGCGCACTCGGCGTCCAGGGCGGTGGCGGCGCGCTGCATGAGGGTGCCCTCGGGCACGGTGGCCATCACGGTGCGTTCAGCGGCGCGGACGTCGGCGGTGGCGTGCGCTTCGATCACGTCCCGACCCTGGCACCGCCGGGACCCGTGCGCGCGCCGGGGGCCCCCCGAACGGCCCAACGCGGCTCGACCGCCCGTCAGCCCAGCGTCACGCGCCCTCGGCGACGACCATGGCGGTGGCGATGCCGGCGTCGTGCGACAGGGACAGGTGGAAGCGCTGCACGCCGGCCTCGCGGGCGATGCGCTCGGCGCTGCCGCGCACGACGATCTCGGGGCGGTGGCCGTCCTCGCGCTCGACGACGACGTCGCGCCACACCAGGCCCACGGGCGCGCCGAGCGACTTGGCGACGGCCTCCTTGGCGGCGAAGCGCGCGGCGAGGGACTCGGCGGGCAGGCCGCGCTCACCGTCGCCGAACAGCCGGTCCAGCAGCCGCGGCGTGCGCTGCACCTGGCGCACGAACCGCGCGATGTCGACGACGTCGATGCCCACTCCGACGATCACGCCCCACCACCTCCTCCGCGAGGCGGCCACGGTCCCACGCGGGGTCCGGGCCGCCCGCGGCGGGGTCGCCTCACTCCACGGTGACGGACTTGGCGAGGTTGCGGGGCTGGTCGACGTCCAGGCCCTTGGCGGTGGCGAGCTCGCACGCGAACACCTGCAGCGGCACCACGGCCAGCAGCGGGGACAGCAGCGTGGAGGTGCGCGGGACGCGGATGACGACGTCGGCGTACGGCTCGACGTCGGTGTCGCCCTGCTCGGCGATGACGAGGGTGCGGGCGCCCCGGGCGCGCACCTCCTGGATGTTGGAGACGACCTTGGCGTGCAGGGAGTCGCGCCCGCGCGGGCTGGGCACCACGACGAACACCGGCTGGCCGGGTTCGACCAGGGCGATGGGGCCGTGCTTGAGCTCGCCGGCGGCGAAGCCCTCGGCGTGGATGTACGCCAGCTCCTTGAGCTTGAGCGCGCCCTCCATCGCCACCGGGTAGCCGACGTGCCTGCCCAGGAACAGCACCGAGCGGGTGTCGGCCATGGACCGGGCGATCTCGCGGACCTGCTCCAGGCCGTCGAGCACCTGGCGCACCTGGCCGGGGACCTCGTGCAGCTGCTCGAGCACCTCGGCGACCTCGTCGGCGAACTTGTTGCCGCGCAGCTGCGCCAGGTACAGCCCCAGCAGGTAGCAGGCGGTGATCTGCGCGAGGAACGCCTTGGTGGAGGCCACCGCGATCTCCGGGCCGGCGTGCGTGTAGAGCGCGGCGTCGGACTCGCGGGGGATCGTGGAGCCGTTGGTGTTGCAGATCGCGAGCACCTTGGCGCCCTGCTCGCGGGCGTGGCGCACCGCCATGATCGTGTCCATGGTCTCGCCGGACTGCGAGATCGCCACGACGAGCGTGCGCTCGGAGACGACGGGGTCGCGGTAGCGGAACTCGTGGGCGAGCTCCACCTCCACGGGGATGCGGCACCAGTGCTCGATCGCGTACTTGGCGACCTGCCCGGCGTAGGCGGCGGTGCCGCAGGCGACGACGACGATCTTGTCGACGCTGCGCAGCTCGGCCTCGGAGATCTTCATCTCGTCCAGCTGCAGGCGCCCGGTGGTGTCGGTGCGGCCCAGCAGGGTGTCGGCGATGGCCTGCGGCTGGTCGTGGATCTCCTTGGCCATGAAGCTGGGGAAACCCCCCTTCTCCGCGGCCGAGGCGTCCCAGTCGACGTGGAAGCGGCGCCCCTGCGCCGGGGTGCCGTCGAACCCGACGACGTCCACGCGCTCGGGGGTGATGGTGACGACCTGGTCCTGGCCCAGCTCCAGCGCCTCGCGGGTGTGCGCGATGAACGCCGCCACGTCCGAGCCGAGGTAGTTCGCGCCCTCCCCCAGCCCGACGACCAGCGGGGAGTTGCGGCGGGCGCCGACGATGACGCCGGGGGTGTCGGCGTGCACGGCCAGCAGCGTGAACGCGCCCTCGAGCCGGGCGCACACCGCGCGCATCGCCTCGGTGAGGTCGCCGGTGCGCTCCTGCTCGGCGCCCAGCAGGTGCGCGACGACCTCGGTGTCGGTCTCGCTGGTGAACTCCACGCCCGCCTCGACCAGCTCGGCGCGCAGCACCGCGAAGTTCTCGACGATGCCGTTGTGGATGACCGCGACGCGGCCGGTGCCGTCGACGTGCGGGTGCGCGTTGGCGTCGGTGGGTCCGCCGTGGGTGGCCCAGCGGGTGTGCCCGATCGCGGTGGCCGCCGCCGGGAGCGGGTCGGCGTCGAGCAGCTCGACGAGGTTGGCGAGCTTGCCGGCGCGCTTGCGCACGTCCACCCCCGCGCCCGTCACGACGGCGATGCCCGCCGAGTCGTACCCGCGGTACTCCAGCCGCCGCAGCCCTTCCAGGACGACGGCGGCGCCGTCCTCCCCTGCCGCGCCCGTTGTCCCGGGTCGCCCGACGTAGCCCACGATGCCGCACATGGTCCACAAGCGTACGGTCCGTCCCCGGCCCGGTCCGGGAGCGCGGTGTGCAGGTGCTGTGCGCCACCACCCGTCCGGGGGCGCCTCCGGACCGGGTGGAGCGCCGGGGCCACGAGCGGCAACGGGTACCGTGCCGCCGGTGAGCACGGCCGGACCCCTGCCCGGGACGTCGTCGGCGAAAGCGCCGGCCGCGCCCGACCCCTCCCGCGAGGCGTCTCCCTACGTCGTGCTGGACCGCGGCGAGTGGAGCCGGCTGCGGGCCGCGACCCCGCTGACCCTGACCGCCGAGGACGTGGCGCGCCTGCGCGGCCTGGGCGACCGGGTCGACCTGCGCGAGGTGGAGGAGGTGTACCTGCCGCTGTCGCGGCTGCTGACGCTGTACGAGCGCGCCACGGGCAGCCTGCACGCGGCGACGTCGACGTTCCTGGGCGAGCGGGCCCGGCGCACCCCGTTCGTCGTCGGCGTGGCCGGTTCCGTCGCGGTGGGCAAGTCCACCACGGCGCGCGTGCTGCGCGAACTGCTCTCGCACTGGCCCGAGACGCCGCACGTGGAACTGGTCACCACCGACGGGTTCCTGCTGCCGAACGCGGAGCTGGAGCGGCGCGGGCTGCTGCACCGCAAGGGGTTCCCGGAGTCCTACGACCGTCGGGCGCTGCTGCGGTTCCTCTCGAGCGTGAAGTCGGGGGCCGCGGAGGTGCGCGCGCCGGTGTACTCGCACCTGACGTACGACATCGTGCCCGGGGAGGAGATCGTGGTGCGCCGCCCCGACGTGCTCATCGTGGAGGGCCTGAACGTGCTGCAGCCGGCGCGGGTGCGCGCCGACGGCACGCAGGGCGTGGCGGTGAGCGACTACTTCGACTTCTCCCTGTACGTGGACGCCCGCACCGACGACGTGCGCTCCTGGTACGTGTCGCGCTTCCTGGAGCTGCGGCGCACCGCGTTCAACCGGCCCCAGTCGTACTTCCGCCGCTACGCCGGCCTCAGCGACGAGGAGGCGGCGGCGCGGGCGGAGCAGATCTGGGCGGACATCAACGAGCCGAACCTGGTGGGCAACGTGCGCCCCACGCGGGGCCGCGCCACGTGCGTGCTGCGCAAGGGCCCCGACCACGCCGTGCAGCAGGTGCGGCTGCGCAAGATCTGAACGGCGCCGGCGGCGTCACGCAGGCTCCACCCCGACCGCTGCGCGGACCCGCTCGACCGGCGCCTCCAGCTCCTCGACGACCTCGTCGCAGCGGAAGCCCAGCGCCTCGTTGACGGCGATCATCGGCGTGTTCGCCACCGCGTTCCAGGTGGTGACCCGCTCGGCGGCGGGCGCGTCGCGCAGCGCCGCGCGCAGGCACGCCACCTTCAGCAGCAGCCCCAGCCGGCGGCCGCGGTGCTCGCGCACCACCAGGGTGTCGTGCTGCAGCAGCCGCTGCGGCTCGTGGCACGAGCTGACCAGGACGGTGAAACCGACGGGTGCGCCGTCCGGGGCCAGGGCGAGCGCCGTCCACCACCGGCGGCCCTGCGCGACGCGCAGCGCCTCGCCTGCGCGCACCCGGTCCGCGTCCCACACCTCCGGGGTGGTGCTCAGCTCGCCCTGCGGGGCGTCGGTGCTCATCCGGGAGGCGAGGTGCGCGAGCGCGTCGACGTCGGCCTGCGCGACCGGCCCGCTCCAGGTCCGCACCGCGTACCCCGTCGCGCGCGCAGCGGCGGTGCGCTCCAGCTCCCGCAGCAGACCCGGCGCCGGAGGCAGCAGCAGCTGGCGCCGGGCAGCCACCTGCGCCACCCGCAGGCCCCACGCCGCCGCGGCCGCCGAGCCCGGCCAGTCCCCGGCGGCCACGTCCACGGGCCGCTCGGTGGTCGAGCGGACGCGGGTGCGGCCGGCGGCCGCGGCCACGTCCAGCGCGGCGCGCAGCAGGGCGGTGCCCACCCCGCGGCGGCGGTGCCGCGCCGGCACGGCGACGTCGACGAGCGCGAGGTGGAGGTTGTCGTGCACGGGCAGCCACACCTCGCCCGCGCCCAGCGGGGTGCCGTCCGCGCCGCGGGCCAGCAGGAGGTGGATGCGCTCGTCCACGGTGCCGTGCTCGAGCTGGGCGCGCCGCTCGCCGGGCTGCCACAGCGCCGGGTCCGCGCGGCCGTGGGACTCGCCGGCAGCCAGCGCCGCGTACCAGTCGTCGAAGTGCTCCGCGGCCCACGCGCCGCGGTCCGGGTCGTCCGTGCAGGTCTTCGCGATGCGCACGGCACCAGTGAGCCGGGGGCGCGCCGCTCCCGCCAGAGGTTTTCCCGACCGGGAGAGGCTCCGCCAGGCTCCGGGGGCCGGGCGCTACAGGGCCAGGCGCTGCTGCACGACCCCGGCGAGGCGGTCGGCGATCTCCTGGGCGTGCGCGGTGTGCGCGGCCTCCACCATGACCCGCACCAGCGGTTCGGTGCCGCTGGGGCGCAGCAGCACCCGGCCCGTCTCGCCCAGCTCCGCCTCGGCCGCCGCGACGGCGTCGCGCAGGTGCTCGTCGGCACCGGCGCGGGACTTGTCCACCCCGCGCACGTTGACGAGCACCTGGGGCAGCCGCTGCACGACGCCCGCCAGGTCGGCCAGGGAGCGGCCGGTGCCCGCCACCCGCGCCAGCAGGTGCAGGGCGGTCAGGACGCCGTCGCCGGTGGTGGCGTGCGCGGGCAGCACCACGTGCCCGCTCTGCTCGCCGCCGATGCTCCAGCCGCCGGCACCCAGGGCCTCCAGCACGTAGCGGTCCCCCACGGCCGTCTCCACCATGCGCACGCCCTCGCGGCGCATGGCCAGGCGCAGGCCCAGGTTGCTCATCACGGTGGCCACGAGGGTGGACTCGCGCAGCTCGCCGCGGTCGCGCAGCGCCAGGGCGAGCACCGCGAGGATCTGGTCGCCGTCGACGACGTTCCCGGCGGCGTCCACGGCCAGGCACCGGTCGGCGTCGCCGTCGTGGGCGATGCCGACGTCGGCGCCGTGGGCGAGCACGGCCTCGGTGAGGGGGCCCAGGTGGGTGGAGCCGCAGCCGTCGTTGATGTTCAGCCCGTCGGGGTGCGCGAACAACGTGGTGACGCGCGCGCCGGCCTCGGCGAGCACCCGCGGGGCGATGGCGCTGGCCGCGCCGTTGGCGCAGTCGACCACCACGTGCAGCCCGTCCAGCCGGTTCGGCAGGGTGGACAGCAGGTGCGCGGCGTAGGTGTCGGCGGCGTCCTGCTCGACGTCCGGGCCGGAGTGGACGCGGCCCACGGCCGCACCGGTGGGGCGGCGACCGGCGCCGGAGCGGAACTCCCGCTCGACGGCGTCCTCGACCTCGTCGGGCAGCTTGGTGCCGCCGCGGGCGAAGATCTTCAGGCCGTTGTCGGGCATGGGGTTGTGGGAGGCGGAGAGCATGACCCCGAAGTCGGCGCCGGACTCGCCGACCAGGTGCGCCAGCGCCGGCGTGGGCACGACCCCCACGTCCAGCACGTCCACCCCGGCACTGGCCAGGCCGGCCACCACGGCCGCGGACAGGAACTGCCCGGACACGCGCGGGTCGCGGGCCACGAGGGCGCGCGGGTGAGCACCGCCGCCGGGCTCGGCGAGCACGGTGGCGGCCGCGACCGACAACCCCAGCGCCATGTCCGCCGTCAGGTCGACGTTCGCCAGACCACGCACCCCGTCGGTGCCGAAGAGCCGTCCCACCGCGTCCGTCCCCCACTCGGTCCAATGTCGTCCTGACACCACGACGGCCCCGGGGCGTGTACCCCCGGGGCCGTGCGGTGTTCGTGCCGGTGCGTGCCCGCCGCAGCGGGCGCGGATCAGCGCTTGCTGAACTGCGGCGCCTTGCGGGCCTTCTTCAGACCGGCCTTCTTGCGCTCGATGGCGCGCGGGTCGCGGGTCAGGAAGCCGGCCTTCTTCAGCGCCGGGCGGTTCGCCTCGAGGTCCACCGCGTTCAGGGCCCGGGCCACGCCCAGGCGCAGCGCACCGGCCTGACCGGAGGAGCCACCGCCGTGGATGCGGGCGATGACGTCGAAGGACCCCTCGAGCGCGGTGACCCGGAACGGCTCGTTGACGAGCTGCTGGTGCACCTTGTTCGGGAAGTAGCTGTCCAGCTCACGGCCGTTGATCGTCCACTTGCCGGAGCCGGGGACGATGCGCACGCGCGCGACGGCCTCCTTGCGGCGGCCGGTGGCCCCGCCGGGGGCGATCACGCTGCTGCCGCCGGTCTGCGGCTGCGCGGACTCGCTGGTGTAGGTGCCGGTGAACTCGTCGGTCTCGGTGATGTCGTCGACGGTCTCGGTGGTGTACTCGGCCACGGTTCTCCTCAGTCAGTTCGCAGTGGGCGCAGTGCTCACTGCGCGACCTGGGTCAGCTCGAAGGGCTGCGGCTGCTGCGCCGCGTGGGGGTGCTCCGGGCCGGCGTAGACCTTGAGCTTGGCCAGCATCTGCCGCCCCAGCGAGTTCTTGGGAAGCATCCCGCGGATGGCCTTCTCGACGGCCTTCTCGGGGTTCTTCTCCAGCAGCTCGGTGTAACCGGTGGCCTTGAGGCCACCCGGGAAGCCGGAGTGCCGGTACGCGATCTTCTGGTCGCGCTTGGAGCCCGTCAGGGCCACCTTCGCAGCGTTGACGATGACGACGTAGTCGCCGCCGTCGACGTGCGGCGCGAAGGTCGGCTTGTGCTTGCCGCGCAGGAGGACGGCGGTCTGAGACGCCAGGCGACCCAGGACCACGTCCTCCGCGTCGATGACGAGCCAGCGGCGGTCGATGTCGCCGGGCTTCGGGGTGAACGTGCGCACGGGGCTTGCCCATCTCCTCGAGAACAGTTGCGGAACGGGCCCGCGCTCGGGGCCGTCGGCTCCGGGGATCGGGCTGACAGGCACTGCGTGGGCACAACGACCCATGACGTTACCCGGCGATGAGCCGAAGGGTCAAAACGGCTGCGTGGCGGCGGTCCGGGCGGCTCAGCGCGCCCGCGCCACCCGGGCCACGTCCCACACCGGCTCGCTGCTCTCGACGACCCTCCCGTCGGCGCCGAAGACGAGGAAGCGGTCGAAGCCGCGGGCGAACCAGCGGTCGTGCGTGACGGCCACCACCGTGCCCTCGAACGCGGCCAGCGCCTGCTCCAGCGCCTCGGCCGAGTGCAGGTCCAGGTTGTCCGTCGGCTCGTCCAGCAGCAGCAGCGTGGCGCCCGAGAGCTCCAGCAGCAGGATCTGCAGGCGCGCCTGCTGGCCGCCTGAGAGGTGCTCGAAGCGCTGCTCGGCGGCCGCCGCCAGCCCGTAGCGGTCCAGGGCCCGCGAAGCCGCCTCGCGGTCCAGCCCGGCGCGGTGCGCGGTGCCCCGGTGCAGCACGTCCAGCAGGGAGCGGCCCACCAGGGCCGGCTGCTCGTGGGTCTGCGCGAACCAGCCCGGCCGCACCCGCGCCCCCAGCCGGGCCGTGCCGGTGTGCGGCACGGGCGCCACCGCCTGCTCGTCGACGGGCGCGTGCTCGGCGTCCGGGTCCGAGCCGCCGGCGGCCAGCAGCCGCAGGAAGTGCGACTTGCCCGAGCCGTTGGAGCCCAGGACCGCGACGCGGTCGCCCAGGTGCAGCTCGGCGTCGAACGGCTCCATCAGGCCGGTCAGCCCCAGCCGCTCGCAGACCACCGCGCGCTTGCCGGTGCGCCCGCCGCGCAGCCGCATCCGCACGTCCTGCACGGCCGGCGGCGCCTGCGGCGGGCCGGCCTCCTCGAACCGCGCCAGCCGCGTCTGCGCCGCGGCGTAGCGCGAGGCCATGCCGTCGTTGAACTTCGACCTCTCGCGCAGGGTCACCACGAGCGCCCGCAGCTTGACGCGCTCCTCGTCCCAGCGCCGGCGCAGCTCCTCCAGCCGCTCCCCCCGCGCGGCGCGCGCCCGGCCGTAGGTGGCGAAGGACCCGCCGTGCACCCACGAGACCGCGCCGAGGGCCCCCGGCTCCAGCGTCACGATGCGGTCCGCCGCCGCGGACAGCAGCTGGCGGTCGTGGCTGACCAGCAGCACCGACTTGCCGGTGGCGCGCAGCTGCTCCTCCAGCCATCGCTTGCCGGGCACGTCCAGGTAGTTGTCCGGCTCGTCCAGCAGCAGGACCTCGTCGGGCCCGCGCAGCAGCGCCTCCAGCACCAGGCGCTTCTGCTCCCCGCCGGACAGGGTGCGCACCAGCCGGTGCCGGCAGGCCTCGAAGCCGACGCCCAGGGCGGCGGTGGCGCACTCGTCCCAGCCGACCTCGGCGTCGTAGCCGCCGGCGTCGGAGTAGTCGGCGATGGCCTGCGCGTAGCGCATCTGCTCGCGCTCCGCGTCGGTCTCCAGCATCGCCAGCTCGGCGGCGTCCAGGGCCGCGGCGGCGCGGCGCAGCTGCGGCGGGGCCACCGAGACCAGCAGCTCGCCGACGGTCGTGCCGTCGCGCACCGAGCCCACGAACTGCCGCATGACGCCGAGCCCGCCGCTGCGCGCCACGGCACCGGACTGCACCGGCTCGTCGCCGGCGATCAGCCGCAGCAGCGTCGTCTTGCCGGTGCCGTTGGGACCCACCAGCGCGGTGGTGGTCCCGTCGGCGACGCGGAAGGACACCTCGTTCAGCAGCGGCCGCCCGTCGGGCAGCTCGTGACTGACGGCCTGGACGTCGACGTGACCCACGGGGGTCAGTCTGCCCCCGTCCCGGGCCGGGACGCGCCCGGTTTCCGCGGGCCCCCCGGGCGCCGGCCCCGGGCGGTGGCTACGCCCGGGCGGTGTGCACCGTGCGCAGCGCGCAGCTGGTGCTGTCGGCGTCGGCCCACCGCCCCGACACGTCCAGCACGGCGATGCCCGCGGTGCGCAGCTGCTGCACCTGCCCGGTGAGGACCTCGGTGAGGTCGCTCAGGCCCGGGTTGTGCCCCACCAGGACGACGACGGCGTCGGGGCGGTCGGTGTCCAGCCCGCGCACCAGGCGCAGCAGGTCGCCGAGGGACGCCTCGTACACGCGCTCCTCGTCGACGACCGCGGGCTCGACGCCCCAGGCGTCCAGCAGCCGGGCGGTGGTCTCCTCGGTGCGCCGCGCGGGCGAGGTCACCAGCAGGTCGGGGGTGGCGACGTGCTCGGACAGCCAGCGCCCGGCGGCGACCGCGTCGGCGCGGCCCCGCTCGGTGAGGGGGCGGGCGATGTCCTGCAGGCCGGGGGGCGTGTCCGCCTTGGCGTGGCGGACGAGGACGAGCGTGGGCACGGCGCAAGCCTGCCCCACCGCCCCGCGCCGGCGGCACGCGCCCCCGCGCCCCCGCGCGAGCGCCTCAGCGCGGGGGCGCGCAGGACCCGTCGGAACGGGGCGGCAGCGCCGCGCGCACGGCGCGCGCCTGCCGGGCACGGGCGGCGAGGTCGGCGTCGGGCGGGTAGACGACCTCCTCCAGGCACAGCCCGTGCGCGGGCACGACCGCCACTGCGGGGTCGCGCAGCCCGCGCAGCAGCACGTGCACGGGCCAGTCGGCGTCGCGCCGCCCCTCCCCCACGGCCAGCGCCGCACCCACCAGGGCTCGCACCATGGAGTGGCAGAAGGCGTCCGCCCGCACGTCGGCCACGAGCAGGCCGGCGTCGGGCCCCGTCTCCTCGCGCCGCCAGGAGTACGCCAGCAGCGTGCGCACGGTGGTGGCGCCCTCGCGGGGCTTGCAGTAGGCGGCGAAGTCGTGCAGGCCCACCAGGGCGCGCGAGGCGGCGTCCATGGCGGTCACGTCCAGGGGGCGGCGGTGCCCCAGCACGTCGTGGCGGCGCAGCGGCGGCACCCCGGCGGGGTGGTCGTCGACGCGGTAGGCGTACCGGCGGCGCAGCGCGGAGAAGCGGGCGTCGAAGCCGGCCGGCGCGCGGTGCACCCCGTGCACGCGGACGTCGGCGGGCAGGACCCCGGCCAGGCGCCGCAGCAGCGCCTCCTCGGGCGCGGAACCGGAGCGGCCGGGCGCGGCCGCCAGAGCCTCGGCCGGGACGTCGACGTGGGCCACCTGGCCGCGCGCGTGCACCCCGGAGTCGGTGCGCCCGGCGACGGTCAGGCGCGGGGCCGGCTCCAGCCGCAGCACGCGCCCCAGGGCGGCGGTCAGCTCACCCTGCACGGTGCGCAGGCCCGGCTGCTCGGCCCAGCCGGCGAACCCGGTGCCGTCGTAGCCCAGGTCCAGCCGCAGCCTCACCGCCGGCGGGGTGCTGGCGTCCCCGTGCACGGCGTCCGGGGCCGTGGAGCGGGCGAGCCCGCCCTCCCCGGTGGGGAGGGCGGGCTCGCCGGTGCTCGAGGGGGTGGCGCTCAGGCCTTGTCCTCGGTGGTGCCCTCGGTGCCGGTCACCGGCGTGGTGCCGGTGGTCTCGTCGGCCGGGTCCGCCTCGGCGGCGTCGAGCTCGACGCCGGTGTCGGCGGTGTCGCCCTCGGGCAGGGTGTCGGGCTGGTCGACGCTGCCGGGCTCGACCGGCTCCTCCGCCGCGGCGGCGCCCGCCTCGGCGTCGGCGGCGACCGCGGCGGCCGTGGAGGCCGCAGCGGCACCGGCGGCGGCCCGCTCGGCCTCGCGCACGGTGGCCTGCTTCGCGCTGACCGGCTCCATGACGAGCTGGATGACCGCCATGGGGGCGTTGTCGCCCTTGCGGGGGCCGATCTTCACGATGCGGGTGTAGCCGCCCTGGCGCTCGGCCATGGCCGGGCCGATCTCGGTGAAGAGGAAGTGCACGACGGACTTGTCGCGCACCGTCTTCATCACCTGGCGGCGCGACGCGAGGTCACCCTTCTTGGCGAAGGTGATCAGCTTCTCCGCGAACGGGCGCAGGCGGCGGGCCTTGGCCTCGGTCGTGGTGATGCTGCGGTGCTCGAAGAGCGAGGTCGCCAGGTTGGCGAGGATGAGCTTCTCGTGGGCCGGCCCGCCGCCGAGCCGCGGACCCTTGGTGGGGGTGGGCATGGTTGTCGATCTCCTCGAAGGTCTCCGTCACCCCGGTGCGGGGTGGCGGTCAGCGGACGGTCAGAGCTGCTCGTCCTCGGCGAAGGACGAGTCGTCCTCCTCGAAGTCGTTGACGGCGGTGCTCGGGTCGAACCCAGGCGGGGAGTCCTTGAGGTGCAGCGCCATGCCGGCCAGCTTGGCCTTCACCTCGTCGATGGACTTCTGCCCGAAGTTGCGGATGTCGAGCAGGTCGGCCTCGCTGCGCGAGACCAGCTCGCCGACGGTGTGGATGCCCTCGCGCTTGAGGCAGTTGTAGGAGCGGACCGTCAGGTCCAGCGCCTCGATCTCCAGCGCGAGGTCGGCGGCGAGCGCGGCGTCGGTGGGCGAGGGGCCCATGTCGATGCCCTCGGCCTCGACGTTGAGCTCCCGGGCCAGGCCGAACAGCTCCACGAGCGTCTTGCCTGCGGAGGCGACGGCGTCGCGGGGGGTGATGGCGTGCTTGGTCTCGACGTCGACGACGAGGCGGTCGAAGTCGGTCCGCTGCTCGACGCGGGTGGCCTCGACCTTGTACGTCACCTTCAGCACGGGCGAGTAGATGGAGTCGACCGGGATGCGGCCGATCTCCTGCTCGCCGGACTTGTTCTGCGCCGCCGAGACGTAGCCGCGGCCGCGCTCGACCGTCAGCTCCATCTCGAGCTTGCCCTTGCCGTTCAGGGTGGCGATGTGCAGGTCGGGGTTGTGCACCTCGACACCCGCCGGCGGCGCGATGTCGGCGGCGGTCACCGCGCCGGGGCCCTGCTTGCGCAGGTACATCACGACGGGCTCGTCGTGCTCCGAGGAGACCACGAGGTTCTTGACGTTGAGGACGATCTCGGTGACGTCCTCCTTGACACCCGGCACGCTGGTGAACTCGTGCAGGACGCCGTCGATGCGCAGGCTCGTCACGGCCGCCCCCGGGATGGAGGACAGCAGGGTCCGGCGCAGCGAGTTGCCGAGGGTGTACCCGAAACCGGGCTCGAGGGGCTCGATGACGAAGCGCGAGCGGTACTCGTCGACGACGTCTTCGGTCAGGGTGGGGCGCTGTGCGATCAGCACGGAGGTTCCTTCCCGCGGGCGTCCGCCATATGACGCCCCGCACGCCCGTCAGCATCGGTCCACCGACGGGGTCTGGCTCTGGCTCGACCGGTACCTGCCGGTCGGCGGGGCGCCGGCCGCACCCGCGGGTGCACCCTGCGGGAGGCCGG
>NZ_JBKBCT010000078.1:0-18050 GCF_050871525.1 Kineococcus auxinigenes
GGTGATCTTGCACGGTTGAGCACTCAACCGTGCAAGATCACCGCGGAGGGAGGTGCTGTGGTGCGCGACACCCCCTGCGGGGGAGGACCCGCAGGGTCACCGGTGTTGAACAGGACGTGCCGAGCGAGCAGCTCACCCGTCCCCGCCTCTGGGTCCCCACCACCGTCTACGCCACCGCTTCCGCGCAGGCCGAACCGCACGGCCGCGCGATCCTGGACCGCCTCGCCGCCGCCGGCGTGCAGGACGTGCGCCTGCTGAGCGGCGACCGCTTGCCCAGCCTGCGCGGCGCCGACGAGCGCGCCACCTACGCCGCCGCAAAGCGCACCCTGGCCGTCGTCACCAGCCCCGCCTCCAAGCGCCGCCCCTCGCCCATCCCGCCGAGCGCGGACTTCGCCTTCCCGATCGCCGAGGGCTGCCCCGGCCACTGCCAGTACTGCTACCTCGCCGGTTCCCTGGCGGGCCCGCCGATCACCCGCGTGTACGCGGACCTGCCGCGGATCCTCGCCGGGCTGGACGAGGTCGTCGGCACCGGTTCGGTGACCTCCGGCACCGCCGCGCGCGGCCACGAGGGCACCACCTTCGAGGCGTCCTGCTACACCGACCCCCTCGCGATCGAGCACGTCACCGGCTCGCTGGCCGCGACGGTCGCGCACTTCGGCACCCACGACTGGCCCGGGCCGGTGCAGCTGCGCCTGACGACGAAGTACGACGACGTCGACGGCCTGCTGGCCCTGCCGCACGGCGGGCGCACCCGCGTGCGCGCCTCCGTGAACGTGCCGGAGGTCGAGCGCTTCGAGGGCGGCACCGCCCGGGTGGGTGCCCGGCTGCGGGCCCTGGGCCGCCTGGCGCGCGCCGGGTACCCGGTCGGCCTGACGATCGCGCCGATCATGCCGGTGGAGGACTGGCGGTCGGCGTACGGGGAGCTGCTGGCGTCGGCCGCCGCGGAGCTGGCCGACGTTCCGGGGCTGGACCTGACCGTGGAGTGCATCACCCACCGGTTCACCCCGAAGAGCAAGGAGGTGCAGCTCGGCTGGTACCCGCGCACGAAGCTGGACCTGGACGAGAGCACCCGCACCCGCAAGCACGGCAGGTTCGGCGCCGTGAAGCACGTGTACGACGCGGGCACGGTGCGCGAGCTGCGCTCGTGGTTCGAGCAGGCACTGGCCCGTGAGCTGCCCGCGGCCCGGTACCTGTACTGGACGTGATCCTCGAGCCCGCCCCGGCCGGCGACGTTCAGCCGGTGCCCCCGCGCGCCGATGGCACCGGGGTGGGCAGCACCCGCCAGGACGAGGTCGACGAGCAGCAGGCGCTGCTCGTCGACCTGCTGACCCTGGTGTCCGAGCCCGCCGAGCCGGCCGAGGTGCTTCAGCTCGCCGTGCAGCACCTCGCCCCGTCGGGGTCCCTCGTCGGTGCGGTGGCGCACGTCCCCGGCGAGCGCGGCCCCGAGGTGGTGGCCGCCGGCGCGTCCGCGGGCACCGGCGAGCTGCGCGTCCCGCTGCGCCTGGCGGGGCTGGACCTGGGGGAGCTGGTGCTGATCACCCGTGCCGGGCCGCCGCCGTCGCACGTGGTGGCGAGCCTGGCGCACCACGTCGCGCTCACCGTGCGCAGCGCCGTCCTGCGCCGCGAGCGGGCCTTCGACGCCGCCGCCGCGGCGGCCGTGCGCCGACTGTTCGAGGAGGGCTCGCACGCGGACGGCGTCGGGCAGGCGGCCCGGCTGCTGGCGCGGGTGACCGCCGACGTCTTCGGCACCGAGCGCGCCGCCGTGCACGTCACGGACGCCGAGGGCGTGATCCGCACCGTCTACGGCGTCGGCGTGCCGCAGGAGGTCGCCGCGCAGCTGGAGCGCTGCCTGGTGGGGCGGCGTGCCGCCGACTCCCCGGTGTGGTGCCGCGCCGAGCGGGACCGCGCTCCGGTGCTCTCCGACGACGCCCGCGAGCTGCGCCGCACCGGCGGGTTCGCCGAGGTGATGGGCCTGCGCTCGTACGCGGCGATGCCGCTGCTGTCGACCGACGGCCCGGTGGGCATGGCGGTGTGCGGCGACGTCACCGGCCCGCGCCGGTGGACGGCGCGGGAGCGGGAGCTGGCCCGGCAGCTGGCGCTGGAGGGTGCGCTGGTGGTGGACAGCGCCCGGTTGCGCCGCGCCGAGCGGCAGCGCCTGGCGGAGGTCACCGAGCTGGCGAACTCCGACGCCCTGACGGGTCTGGCGAACCGCCGCGCGCTGCTGGACGCGCTGGAGGGCGCGTGCGCCGGCACGGACCCGGCGGCGCTGCTGCTGGTGGACCTCGACGGCTTCAAGGGGGTCAACGACACCCTCGGCCACCACGCGGGTGACGTGCTGCTGCAGCAGGTCGCCACCCGCCTTCGGTCCGTCGTCCCGGAGCCCGGCCTGGTCGCCCGCCTGGGCGGGGACGAGTTCGCCGTCCTGCTGCGCGGCGGACCGGACCGTCCGGTGGGTGCCGCTGCCGCGCTGGCCGCCGCCCGCCGGGTGGAGCGGGTCGTCGCCGAGCCGGTGCGCGTGGACGGCTTCGACGCGCGCGTCAGCGCGAGCGTCGGCGTCGCGCCGGTGCTCCCGGGTGCGGGGCCGGCGGCGGTGCTGCGCGCGGCGGACGAGGCGATGTACCGCTCCAAGCGCACCGGTGCCGGGCCGGTGGTGGCGCAGGAGCCGGTCCCGGGCTGACCGGCCTCCTGCGGCGGGTGCGGGAGGATGCGGGGGTGACCACCACCCCCGTCGTGCCCCCGTTCGGCCTGCTCCTGGACGTCGACGGGCCGGTCGCCAGCCCCGTCACCCGCACCGTCAGCGCGCCCGGTCTGCTGGACAGCCTGCTGGAGCTGCTGGCAGCGGGCGTCCCGGTGGTGTTCAACACGGGCCGCTCGGACCACTTCCTGCGCGAGAACGTGGTGGCGCCGCTGCTGGCGGCGGGCCTGCCGGCGACGGCGCGGTTGCACGCGGTGTGCGAGAAGGGCGCGGTGCACTTCTCCATCACCGCCGACGGCGCCGGCCCGCTGCACGTGGACGCCGGCCTCGCGGTGCCGCCGGCGGCGGTGCAGGCGCTGGAGTCGCTGGCCCGGCGCGACTTCGCGGACACGATGTTCGTGGACCCCGGCAAGCACGCCATGGTCTCGATCGAGCAGCGCGTGGAGGTGCCCAGCGCCGACTACCTCGCCGCGCAGCAGCGCTTCGACGCCGCCGCGGTGGAGGTCGTGACGGGTCTGGGGATGGGCGTCGAGCGCCGCGGCGAGCGCTGGCCGGACGCCGACGGGCGGGTGGGCTGGCGGGTGGACCCCACGATCATCTCCACCGACGTGGAGTCGGTGCTGCTGGGCAAGGACCGCGGCGCGCAGACGGCGCTGCGGCTGCTGGCGGCAGACGGGCCGCTGCCGGCCGCGTGGCGCACCGCGGGGGACTCGCGCACCGACTACGCGATGGCGGACTGGCTGCACGCGCAGGGGTACGCCGTCGCCCACGTCGACGTCCGTCCCGCCGACGGGGTGCCGGAGACGCCCTACCCGGTGCTGGCGTCCTGGAACAGCGTGCACGACGAGGCGGGGGCGGCGTGGCTGTCGCGGCTGGCGGCGGTGGTGCGCGGCGAGGCGGCCGACGACGCGGGTTTCGACGAGCACCTCGCGGCCTGAGCCCCTGTGCGCATACTGGGAGTGTGGAACTGACTGCGCTGAGTGCGCGACGCGGCGGATCGCCGGTGCGTGCGCTCTCCCGGGCCCCGCGCCCGGGCGCGGTGCACCGGCCGTGAGGGACCTCGAACGGCTGCGCGCCGCGGTCGCCGACCCCGCGCGCCTGGCCGCCGTGGACGCCTGCGGTCTGGACGGCGACGCGCGCGACGCCGACCTCGAGGGCGTCGTCGCGCACGTCGCCGGCGTGCTGCGCGCACCGGTGGCGGCGCTGGAGCTCGTCCGCCCCGGCCGGCAGTGGTTCCCCGCCCACCGGGGCCTGCGCTCGGCGCACGCGGAGGTCCCCGACGAGCTGTCCCCGGGCGCGCACGTGGTCACCACGGGCGCGCCCCTGAACGTGGCCGACGCCCGCGGTCACCCCGTGTTCCGGCACCACCCCCTGGCGGCCCGCGGCCTGGTGCGCTCGTACCTGGGCGTGCCCCTCGTCGACGAGGACGGCTTCGTCCTGGGTGCGCTGTCGGTGGCCGACCGGCACCCGCGGCGGTTCTGCGCCGCGGACCGCGAGGTCCTGCGCAGCCAGGCGCACCTGGTGCGCACGCTGCTGGCCCTGCGCCGCCGGGTGGGCGCCCACGAGCGCGACGCCCGCCTGCTGGAGGCCCAGCGCGACGTGCTGGAGGCGGTCGCCGCCGGGCACCCGCTGCCGGCGGTGCTGGAGCGCCTGGCCCGGCACGTCGAGGCGCTGCTGGGCCCGGACGTCCTGTGCGCGGTGCTGCTGGCCGACGAGGACGGCACCACCATGCGCGACGGCGCGGGACCGAGCCTGCCGGCCGCCTACCGGGCGGCCGTGGACGGCCTGCCCGTCGCCGAGGGCGTCGGCTCCTGCGGCACCGCGCTGCACCGGCGCGCACCGGTCGTCACCGCGGACATCACCACCGCCCCCGAGTGGAGCCGGTACCGCGCGCTGGCCGCCGAGCACGGCCTGGCGGCGTGCACCTCCCTGCCGGTGCTCGGCGAGGACGGCACCGCCCTGGGCACCTTCGCGCTGTACCGCCGCAGCCCGGGGGCCGTGCCGGTGGACGGCGTGGTCCCCGCCCTGCGGGACCTGACCCGCGTGGCCGTCGAGCGCGACCGCTCGGCGCGGGAGCTGACCCGGCTGGCCACCCTCGACACGGTGACCGACCTGCTGAACCGCACCGCGTTCCTCGACGCCGCCCGGCGCGCCCTGGCCGTCGCTCCCGCCGCCGGGGCCGTCCACGCGGTCCTGCTGGCCGACGTGGACCACTTCAAGATGGTCAACGACTCCCTGGGGCACGCGGCCGGCGACGCCTACCTGCGCACGGCGGCCGACGCGCTGCGCTCGGCGCTGCGCCCGCACGACGTCGTGTGCCGCTTCGCCGGCGACGCCTTCACCGCCGTCCTGCCGCACGTCGACCCGGGTGCCGCCCTGGAGGTGGCGGAGCGGGTGGGGGCGTGCTTCACCCTGCCGGTGCACGTGCCCGGTCACGTGCTGCACCTGACGGCCAGCACGGGCCTGACCACCACGGCGCTCAGCGGCACGGCCGACCTGGACGTCCTGCTGCGCGACGCCGACGAGGCCATGCACGTCGCCAAGCGCTCGGGCCGCTCCCGGGTGCGGGTGTACGACGCGGAGATGCAGCGGCGCGCGGCGGCCGTGCTCGGCACGGGGCTGGCCCTGCGCGACGCCGTGGGCACCGACCAGTTCTCCCTGCACTACCAGCCGGAGGTGGAGACCGTCTCCGGGCGGCTGGTCGGGTTCGAGGCGCTGCTGCGCTGGACGCGGCCCGGGGTGGGGCCGGTGCCGCCGTCGGAGTTCATCCCCGTCGCCGAGGGCAGCGGGCTCATCGCCGAGCTGGGCCGGCGGGTCCTGACCTCCGCCTGCCACCAGATGGCCCGCTGGCGCGCCGAGCACCCCTCGGCGCGCGACCTGACGGTCTGGGTGAACGTCTCACCGCACCAGCTCGGCGACGAGGGGTTCGCCGACGAGGTCGTCGCCGCCCTGGCGGGGGCGGGTCTGCCCGGCACCGCCCTGGGCCTGGAGATCACCGAGTCCGCCCTCATGGTGGACGAGGCGGCGGCCTGCTCGATCCTGAGCCGGCTGCGCCGCCTGGGCGTGCGCGTCGCCGTGGACGACTTCGGCACCGGCTACTCCAGCCTGTCGACGCTGCGGACCCTGCCGGTGGACGTCGTCAAGGTCGACCGCTCGTTCACCGCCCGCCTCGGGGAGGGGCCCGGCGACGTGCGCATCGTCGACGCGATCGTCGCGGTGGCGCACGCGCTCGGGCTGTCGGTCGTCGCCGAGGGCGTCGAGGACGAGCACCAGCGCGACGTGCTGCACGCCCTGGACTGCGACCTGGCGCAGGGGTACCTGTTCGGGCGGCCGGCTCCCGCCGAGCACTTCGCGCAGGCCCTCGCGCTGCGCGGCCGGGCCCGGGGCGGGCGCGCGGGCACCCGGCACGGGCTGGCCCCCGCGGTGCCCGGGCGCGCTTAGAGTTCCCCCGTGGCTCGCGTCGACACCCAGTACGAGGACCTGCTGCGCCACGTCGCGGCGAACGGCACCCCCAAGGCCGACCGCACCGGCACCGGCACCCGCTCGTGGTTCGGCGCGCAGCTGCGCTACGACCTCTCGGCCGGCTTCCCGCTCATCACCACCAAGCGGGTGCACTTCAAGTCGGTGGCGCTGGAGCTGCTGTGGTTCCTGCGCGGGGACGGCAACGTGCGCTGGCTGCAGGAGCGCGGCGTGACGATCTGGGACGAGTGGGCCGACGCGAACGGCGACCTCGGCCCCGTGTACGGCGTGCAGTGGCGCTCCTGGCCCACCCCGGACGGCCGGCACGTCGACCAGATCGCGCAGGTGCTCGACACGCTGCGCACCGACCCGGACTCGCGGCGCATGGTCGTCTCCGCCTGGAACGTCGGCGAGCTGGAGGAGATGGCGCTGGCGCCCTGCCACGCGCTGTTCCAGTTCCACGTGGCCGGCGGGCGGCTGTCGTGCCAGCTGTACCAGCGCAGCGCGGACCTCTTCCTCGGCGTGCCGTTCAACATCGCCTCCTACGCGCTGCTGACCCACCTGGTCGCCGCCGAGGTCGGCCTGGAGGTCGGCGACCTCGTCTGGACCGGCGGGGACGTCCACGTCTACGACAACCACGTCGAGCAGGTCGCCGAGCAGCTGTCCCGCGAGCCGCACCCGTTCCCCGCGCTGCGGGTGGCGCCCAGGCCGTTCGGCGAGCACGAGTGGACGGACTTCGAGCTGCTCGACTACGTGCACCACCCCGCCATCAAGGCGCCGGTCGCGGTCTGAGCGGTGCGCACGGCGGGGGGAGCACGCGTGATCGGCCAGTGATCGGCATGGTGTGGGCGCAGTCGCCCGACGGCGTCATCGGCGACGGCGGGCGCCTGCCGTGGCGGGTCCCGGAGGACCTGGCGCACTTCAAGCGGCTCACCGCGGGAGCCGCGGTCCTCATGGGCCGCGCCACCTGGGACTCGCTGCCCCCGCGGTTCCGCCCCCTGCCCGGGCGGCGCAACGTGGTCCTGACCCGCGACCGCTCCTGGAGCGCCGAGGGCGCCGAGGCCGCCCACGACCTGGACACCGCCCTGGACGACGCGCTCGACGCGGGCGACGTGTGGGTGGTCGGGGGCGGTCAGGTCTACCGGGCGGCCCTGGCGCGCGCCGACGTCCTCGTCGTCACCGACGTCGACGTGCGGGTGGCCGGGGACACCACGGCCCCCGAGGTCGGCGACGGCTGGGTCCTCACCGCGCAGGAGCCGGCCGACGGCTGGGCGACCTCCAGCGCGGGGCCGCGGTTCCGGATCCGGACCCTGCGGCGCGCGACGGGCTGAACCGCCCGCCGACCCCTCGCGCGCACCGCCGCCGCGTGCGACCGTGGGGTGTCGGCCCGGCGCCCGGGCCCCGCGCGAGGAGGTCCGCGATGACCGTTCTGGTGTCCCTCGTCGTCATCCTGCTGGTCGCCGCCCTGGTGGGCCGCACCGTGGCGCGCTCGCGCCCCGGTGCCCGCCCGCGCAGCGGCGAACCGCGCGCCGGTCTGGGCATCGAGCTGCCGGACGTGGTCGGCGAGCGCCGCACCCGCCCCGGCCGCTGACGCGCCGCGGCCGGCGCGGCGGTCCGGTCCGGGCCCGCTCAGTCCACGTCGACGCCGAAGTCCTGCGCGATGCCGCGCAGCCCGTTCGCGTAGCCCTGCCCGACGGCGCGGAACTTCCACTCCGCCTCGCGCCGGTACACCTCGCCGAACACCATGGCGGTCTCGGTGGAGGCGTCCTCGGACAGGTCGAAGCGCACGACCTCCTCGCCGGTGGCGCGGTCCACGAGCCGGATGAACGCGCCGTGCACCTGCCCGAAGCTCTGCCGGCGCGCCTCGGCGTCGTGGATGGACACGGCGAAGACGATCCGCTGGCACTGCGGCGGCACCGACAGCAGGTCCACCTCGACGACCTCGTCGTCGCCCTCGCCCTCGCCGGTGCGGTTGTCGCCGGTGTGCCGCACGGAGCCCTCGGGGCTGGTGAGCTGGTTGTAGAAGACGAAGTGGGCGTCGGAGAGGACCTTGCCGCCGGCACCGAGCAGCAGCGCGCTGGCGTCCAGGTCGAAGTCGACGCCGGTGGTGGTGCGCACGTCCCAGCCGAGGCCGACGGCGGCCTCCGTGAGGTTCGGCGCCACCTTCGTCAGCGACACGTTGCCGCCCTTGGCGAGCGTCACACCCATCCGGTCCTCCTCGCGTTGTCCTCGCAGCGACGCTACCGGCGCGGCCCGGACGGCACCCGGTGGGCCCCGCGGGGAACAACGTCCCGAGGCAATCGCTTGACCCGAGGGCCGGCGAACGGTCCCCGGTGCCCCCACCGCACCGATCCCGAGGAGAGCCTTGCCCCGCACCCGCCGCCTGCCCGAGCGGGCCGCCTTCTGGCTGGTCGCCGCCACCCTCGCCCTGCTCGTGTCCGCCTCCTCGGCGCCCTCGCCGGTCTTCCCCGTCTACCAGCAGGAGTGGGGCCTGAGCGCCACGACCGTCACGGTCGTCTTCGCCGTCTACGCCGGCACCCTGCTGCTGGCGCTGCTGACCGTCGGCTCCCTCTCGGACCACCTGGGCCGGCGCACCGTCGTCCTCGCCGGCCTCGCCGGGGTGCTGGTGGCGCTCGCCGGCTTCCTCCTCGCCGGCTCCGCCGCGTGGCTGATCGCCGCGCGCGCCCTGCAGGGCGTCGGCACCGGCGCCGCCATCGGCGCCCTCGGCGCGTGGCTGCTCGACCTCGGCGGTGCGCGCACCACCCTCGCGCAGACCCTCAACGGCGCCGCCCCGCCGGTCGGCCTCATGGTCGGTGGCCTGGGCGCCGGCCTGCTCGTGCAGTACGCGCCCGCCCCCGCCCGCCTCGTCTACGCCGTGCTCGCCGTCCTCCTCGTCGCCTGCGCCGTCCTGCTGCTGGCGGCCCCGGAGACCTCCCCGCGCACCCCGGGCGCCCGCGCCTCCCTCGCGCCGTCGGTGCGGGTCCCCGCCGCCACCCGCCCGGTCCTGGTGGCGCTGGCCCCCGCCCTGACCGGCAGCTGGGCCCTGGGCGGGCTCTTCCTCGGCCTGGGCCCCTCGGTCGCCGCGACCGTGCTGGGCCGCACCGACCACCTCGTCGGCGGCCTCGTCGTCGCCAGCCTCACCGGCACCGGTGCGCTCGTGGGCGTCCTGACCCGGAACCTGCCGGCCCGCCGGGTCGCGCTCGCCGGCTCCGCCGCGTTCCTGGTCGGCCCCGCCCTGCTGGTCGTCGCCCTGCAGTCGGCGTCCACGCCGCTGTTCTTCACCGCCTCGGTGGTCTCCGGCCTCGGCTTCGGCGCCGCCTTCCAGGGGGGCCTGCGCGCCGTGGTCGCCACCGCGCCGGCCGCCGAGCGCGCCGGCGTCCTGTCCGCCGTCTACGTCATGTGCTACCTCGCCTTCGGCGTGCCGTCGGTCGTCGGCGGGCTGCTGACCCCGCACGTCGGCCTGCGCGCCGTCGCCGAGGGCTACGCCGTCCTCGTCGCCCTCCTGGGCGCCACGGCCCTGCTCCTCGCCGCGCGGGCCGCGCGGCGCGCTCCCGCGACCGCCGTGCCCGTCCCGCGCTGACCCGGTTCAGCAGCGACCCGGCGACGACACGGAACCGAGGAGACTCCCGCCGCCGCCCGCCCTACTGTGGAGGGGACGGCTGGCGCCCCGCCCCGTCCTGCCCCGCTCGACGGCGCGCGGTGCACCACCTCACCAGGCTCTCGAGGACCCCCACCGGATGACCGCGCTGCCCACCTCGCCCCCCAGGACCTCCCCCGCCCGCAGCACCTCCACGTTCGGGCTCGTGCTGCTGCTCGGCACCATGGCCGCGCTCGGCGCGGTCACCATCGACCTGTACCTGCCGTCGCTGCCGCAGGTCGCCGACGACCTCGGCACCACCGCCGCGAACGCGCAGCTCACCATCACCGGCGTGCTCGTGGGGTCCGCCCTCGGGCAGCTCGTCAGCGGCCCCCTCAGCGACGCCTACGGCCGCCGCCGCCCCGCGATCGCCGGCTTCGCCGTCTACGTCGTGGCGGCACTGCTGTGCGCGATCGCCCCCAGCCTGCCCACCCTGGTCGCCGCCCGCTTCCTCGCGGGGATGGGCGCCGCCGCCGGCTCGGTCGTCGGCATGGCGATCATCCGCGACCTGTTCACCGGCCCGGCCGCGGCGCGGCTGATGTCCCGGCTGATCCTCGTCATCGGCGTGGCCCCGCTGTTCGCGCCCACGATCGGCGGCGCGATCGCCGAGCACACCGGCTGGCGCCCCGTGCTGGCGCTGCTGGCGGTGGCCGGCCTGCTGGTCCTGCTGGCGGTGTGGCGCCGGCTGCCGGAGACCCGGCCCGAGCTGGCCGTCGAGGTGCCCGCGCAGGCCTCCCGCGCACCCTCCTCGGCCGCCGCGCGCGCCGTGCCGGTGACCCGTCGCCGCGGTGGTCGGGTGCTGCGCAGCTTCAGCGGGTACGGCGCCCTCGTGCGCGACCGCCGCTTCATGGCCCTGGCGGTCGTGCCGGGCCTGGCGATGTCCGTGGTGATGAGCTACGTGGCGACCTCCCCGTTCGTCTTCCAGGACGGCTTCGGGCTGAGCACCACGCAGTTCGCGGTCCTGTTCGCCGTCATGGGCGTCGCGCTCGTCGGCGGCAGCCAGGTCAACGCCGCGCTCGTGCAGCGCTTCGGCTCCCCGGCGCTGCTGCGGGTGGGCGTCACCGCGGCGCTGACGCTGTCGCTGGTGCTGGGCGGCGTCGTCCTGTCCGGCGTGGACGAGCTGCTGGCCTTCGTGGTCCCGCTGTGGCTGCTGCTGCTCACCCTGGGCCTGATCATGCCGAACGCGGTGACGATGGCCCTGGAGCCGTACGGCGCCAGCGCCGGCGCGGCCGCGGCGCTGGTGACGGCCCTGCAGTCCGGCGTGGGCGGCCTGGTCGGCGTCGTCACCGGCCTGCTCGGCGGTGACGCGCACGCCATGGCCTCCGTCATCGCGGTCGCCACGGCCCTGGCCCTGGTGCTGGTCACCGCGGTGGCGGCGGCGGACCGCCGCACCGCCGCGGCCCGCGCTCACGCCGACCACGCCTGACCCCTCCCGGCCCGCGCCGGGGCGCACCCCCCGGCGCGGGCCTAGGCTCCGGTCATGAGCTCGATCACCGACCAGCGCCCGGCGGCCGAGGACGTCGACCCCTCCGTGCGCCCGCAGGACGACCTCTTCCGCCACGTCAACGGTCGCTGGCTGGCCACGGCCGAGATCCCCGAGGACCGGGCCGTCGACGGCGCCTTCGTGCGGCTGCGCGACCAGTCCGAGGCCGAGTGCCGCGCCATCGTCGAGGCCGCCGCCGCGGCCGCCGCCGACGGCACCGCCGAGCCGGGCGGCGTCCGGCAGAAGATCGGCGACCTGTACGCCTCCTTCATGGACACCGAGCGCGCCGACGCCCTCGGCGTCGGCCCCGTCGCCGGGGAGCTGGAGCAGGTCGACGCCGTGGCCGACCTCGACGGCCTGGTGCGCCTGCTCGGCCGCCTCGACCACCTCGGCGTGGGCGGCCCGTTCGGGTACTGGGTGGACACCGACAACGCGAAGTCCGACGAGTACGTCGTCTACCTCACCCAGTCCGGCCTGGGCCTGCCCGACGAGTCCTACTACCGCGAGGAGCAGTACGCCGACCTGCGCGAGGCGTACGTCGCGCACGTGGAGCGGGTGCTGACCATCGGCGGCCGCCCCGACCCGGCCGGCAGCGCCCGGCGCGTCCTGGAGCTGGAGACGGCGCTCGCGGCCCACCACTGGGACAGGGTGCGCAACCGCGACGCGAACGCCACCTACAACAAGCTGGACCGCGCCGGGCTGGCGGCGCTGCTGCCGGGTGTGGACCTGGCCGCCTGGCTGGGCGCCGCCGGCGTGCCGGAGCAGGCGTTCGCCGAGGTGGTCGTGCGCCAGCCCAGCTACCTGGAGGGCATGGCGCAGGTCCTGACGGGCACCCCCGTCTCGACGTGGCGCGAGTGGCTGGGCTGGCGGGTGCTGCACCAGGCCGCCCCGTACCTGCACGCCGAGCTGGTGGCGGAGAACTTCGCCTTCTACGGCACGACCCTGACCGGCGCCCCGCAGCTGCGCGAGCGCTGGAAGCGCGGCGTCGGCCTGGTGGAGGGCGTGCTGGGGGAGGCGCTGGGCGAGCTGTACGTCGCCGAGCACTTCCCGCCGGAGGCGAAGGCCCGGATGCAGGAGCTGGTCGCGAACCTCGTCGAGGCCTACCGGCAGGACATCGAGGCGCTGGACTGGATGACGCGCGAGACGAAGGACCGCGCGCTGGAGAAGCTGGGCAAGTTCACGCCCAAGATCGGCCACCCCGATCAGTGGCGCGACTACTCCGCCCTGACGATCGAGCGCGGCGACCTGCTGGGCAACGTCCGCCGCGCGTTCGCGTTCGAGGTGGACCGAGAGCTGGCCAAGCTGGGCGGCCCGGTGGACCGCTCGGAGTGGTTCATGACCCCGCAGACGGTCAACGCCTACTACAACCCGGGCCTGAACGAGATCGTCTTCCCCGCGGCGATCCTGCGCCCGCCGTTCTTCTCCCTGGACGCCGACGACGCCGAGAACTACGGCGGCATCGGCGCGGTCATCGGCCACGAGATCGGCCACGGCTTCGACGACCAGGGCTCGAAGTACGACGGCGACGGCAACCTGCGCGACTGGTGGACCGACGCCGACCGCGAGGAGTTCGGGAAGCGGACGCAGGCCCTCATCGCCCAGTACGACGTGCTGGAGCCCCCGGAGACGCCCGGCAAGCACGTCAACGGCGCCCTGACCGTCGGCGAGAACATCGGCGACCTGGGCGGGCTGACGATCGCGCACAAGGCGTACGAGATCGCCCTGGCCGGCCGCGAGGCCCCCGTGGTGGACGGCCTCACCGGCCACCAGCGCCTCTTCGTCGGCTGGGCCCGCGTGTGGTGCGGCAAGGTCCGCCCCGCCGAGGTGGAGCGGCGCCTGGCGATCGACCCGCACTCCCCGCCGGAGTTCCGCTGCAACGCGGTGGTCCGCAACCTCGTGGAGTTCCACGAGGCGTTCGGCGTGCAGCCGGGCGACGGGCTGTGGATGGACCCGGCCGAGCGGGTGCGCATCTGGTGAGGTGCCGCTGACGGGCGGGCGCGCTCAGGTGGCCAGCGCCACCCGGTCGCGCCCGCCGGTCTTGGCCGCGTACAGCGCCCGGTCGGCGGCCAGCAGCAGGTCGTCGGGCGTCGTGCCGTGCTCGGGGCAGGAGGCGACGCCGGCGCTGATGGTGACGCGGACCTCGCTGCCGGCCACGCGCAGCCGGGCGCAGGCGGCCCGCAGCTCCTCGGCGCGCTCGGCGGCCGCGGCGGCTGCCAGGCCGGGCAGGACGACGACGAACTCCTCCCCGCCGTAGCGCACGACGTCCTCGGCGCGGGCGTGCTCGCGCAGGACCGCCGCCACGGCGACCAGCACGGCGTCGCCGACGGCGTGGCCGTGGGTGTCGTTGACGGACTTGAAGTGGTCGACGTCCAGCAGCACGAGGGCCAGGGGCCGTCCGGCGCCGGCGGCCGCCCGCAGCCGCTCGGTGAGGTCGTCGACGAAGCGGCGCCGGTTGCGCAGGCCGGTGAGGGGGTCGCGCGAAGCCTCCTCGGCGAGGTCGGCGCGCAGCCGCTCGATGGTCTCGACGTGCTGGCGCAGCTGCGCGTTGGCCTCCTCCAGGGCGCGCTGCTGGCCGCGCTGGGCGGTGATGTCGCGCAGCACGGCGACGCGGCCGAGGGCGTTCCCGCGGGGGTCGTGGATGCGGCGCACCCGCACGTCCAGGCTGACCTCGCCGAGCTGGACGACGTCCTCGCCCCGCCCGGCGCCGACGGCCGCGGCGAGGGCGGCCCCGACGACGGCCTCCAGCGGCGCGCCGGCGGCGCCGGGCTCCCTGCCGAGCCGCTCGAGCAGCGCCCGGGCCGCGGGGTTGAGGTCGACGACGCGCTGCTGCTCGTCGACCACGACGACGGCGTCCCCGAGCGTGTCGACGACGAGGCCCCGCGCGACGGGCAGCAGGTGCAGCAGGTCCTGGTGCAGCACCGAGAACGCGAAGAGCAGGCCGGTGACCCCGAAGACGGCCGGGGTGGGGTCGATGCTGAGCACCTCCGCCGGCAGCGTCACGGTGACGACGTTGACGAGGGCGGGCGCGGCGATGGCCAGCAGCACGGTGCTCAGCTGCCGCCGCAGCAGCCCGGTGGCGTACCGGCGCTGCCGGGCCACGACGGCCGCGCTGACGGCGACGATCGCGTAGCTGTAGAGGGCGTGCGCCCAGAAGAGCGGCCCGAGGGTGGTCTCGCGCACCACCGGGTCCCCGGTGTGCTCCACGGTGGCGTAGAACAGCCGCGTCGCGGGGTCGGCCAGCAGCGCCAGCTGCACCAGCAGCGGCTCGACGCACAGCACCAGCACCCTGCGGGCGGTGAGGCGGCGCCCCGTGACGGTGTGCGCGAACAGCCGGTTGGCGGCGACGGCACCGGTGATGCCCAGGTACTGCACGTGGACGAGGGCGTCGAGGACAGCGGGGCGCTGGCCGCTGTTGAGCAGCACGACGGCCGCGGCCCACACGCTGACGGACGCCAGGGACGCGGTCAGCGGGACGGCCGCCGGGGTCTGCGCGCGCCGGTGCCAGGTCAGCGCCGCCGTGACGGCGGTGACGACGGAGGCCAGGGCGACGACGAGCGTGAGGGCTCCCACCGTCCGGTCCGCTCCTCCCGCCGTGCCCCGCCGGTCTTCTCCAGCGGGGTCGAGCTTCCCATCGGCCCGCGCGGGGCACGGGTGGACCACCCGTCCGGGTGGTCCACCCTCCCCGTCAGCCCGTCCTCGTCAGCGCTGCGGTGGCCCGGGAGGCAGCCGGGGGTGCAGCAGGTGGGCCACCAGGGCGGTCCAGCCGGTCTGGTGGGTGGCGCCGAGCCCTTCGCCGGTGTCGCCGTCGAAGTACTCGTTGAACGTGGGGTGCTCCCGCCACAGGGGGTCGTCGCTGGCCTCGATGCGGTCGCCGTCGGCGGGTCGCCGCCCGCCCACGGGGCGGAACAGCGAGACGAGGCTGTCGTCGACGAGGTCGGCGGCCTGCACGAGGGTGATGCGCCGCCCGGAGCCGCGCGGGTGCTCGACGGTCACCTCGTCGCCGAAGAAGCGCCCGTAGGTGCGCAGCTTGTCGGCGAGCAGCACGTTGACGGGGAACCAGACGGGCCCGCGCCAGTTGGAGTTGCCGCCGAACAGCGCGGTGCGCGACTCACCGGGCTCGTACACGATCGAGGAGTGCTGACCGCTGACCTCGGTGGTGATGTGCTCCTTGACGGCGGCGGACAGCGACCGGATGCCGTAGTCGGACAGGAACTGCCCGGGGTCGAACATCCGGTCCAGGATGCGGGTCAGCCGCGGCTTGTCGAGCAGCGAGAGCAGCATCTGGCGCCCGTCGCCGTCCGGGCCGGAGCGCGTCAGCAGCGGCAGGGTCAGCTCGGGTCGCCGGCGCTGCAGCCAGCGCAGCCGCGAGGTGAGGTCGGGGCACTCCTCGGAGATCCACGAGGGGACCTCGGTGGCGCCGAGGATGGGCAGCAGCCCGACCATGGAGGGCACGCGCATGGGCTCGGCGGTCCCGTCGGGGTGCAGCAGGACGTCGTAGAAGAAGCCGTCGGACTCGTCCCAGAGCGTCACCTCCTGCGAGCCGAAGGACATCATCGCCTGCGCGATCGACAGGAAGTGCTCGAGGAACTTCGTCGCGGCGTCCTCCCACGCCGGGTCGTGCCGCGACAGCTCCAGCGCGATCTTGAACATCTGCTGGCAGTAGAACGCCATCCAGCTGGTGGCGTCGGACTGCTCCAGCCGGTACCCCGGGGGCAGCTGGGCGGAGCGGTCGAACAGGCCGATGTTGTCCATGCCGAGGAAGCCGCCCTCGAAGAGGTGGGATCCGTCGGCGTCCTTGCGGTTGACCCACCAGGAGAAGTTGAGCAGCAGCTTGGTGAAGACCCGCACGAGGAAGCCCTGGTCGCGGTAGCCGTCCAGGCGGTAGACGTGCCAGGCGGCCCAGGCGTGCACGGGCGGGTTGACGTCGCCGAAGGCCCACTCGTACGCGGGCAGCTGCCCGTTGGGGTGCATGGACCACTCGCGGAGCATGAGGACGAGCTGCTCCTTGGCGAACTCGGGGTCCACGTGCGCCAGCGGGATGCAGTGGAAGGCGAGGTCCCAGGCGGCGAACCAGGGGTACTCCCACTCGTCCGGCATGGAGATCACGTCGGCGAGCGCGAGGTGCCGCCAGCCGGTGTTGCGCCCGCCCTTGGCCCGCCGCGACTCGGGCGCGGGGTCCGTCCAGGGGTCGCCGTCGAGCCACTGCCGCACGTCGTAGCGGTACAGCTGCTTCGTCCACAGGAGCCCCGCGTAGGCGCGCCGGGCGATGTGCCGGTCCGAGGCGCTCAGCTGCTCGGGCAGGACGGCGTCGTAGAAGGTGTCGGCCTCGGTGGCGCGGTCGCGCAGGACGGCGTCGAAGCCGCCGCCGAAGGTGTTCCTGCTCGGGGCGTCCTGGGACAGCCGCAGCCGCACCTCGACGGTCTGCCCGGGCAGCACCTCGTCGAAGCGGTACCAGAAGGCCGCCTTCGTCCCCTGCAGCGCGGGGTTGACCGCGGAGACGTCACCGCGCACGATCCGCCGGTCGATGCCGTCCTTGGTGTACGCCGCCGTGTTGCGCTCGGCGCCGAACAGCTCGACGGCGTTGGTCTCGTTCTCGCAGAACAGCACCTCGGGGGAGCCCTCGGCGCAGACGTAGTACCGGCCGAGGTGGCCGTGCTCGCACTCCACGGCCTCCAGGCCGCCCGCCGACAGCGTGGGGGGCAGGACCTGCGCGAGGGTGCCGCGCCGCTTGTCCCACCCCCAGGACCACGTGTTGCGGAACCAGACCTGCGGCACGAGGTCCAGCGGGGCGGGGTCCGGGCCGTGGTTGGTGGCGGTGATGACGGCGCACACGTCGTCCGGTGACGCCTTGGCGTAGGTCACCTCGACGTCGAAGAAGCGGTTGCCGTCCAGGACGCCGGTGTCGCCGAGCTCGTACTCGCGCTCCTCACGGCTGCGCCGGGCGTTCTCCTCGCGCAGCTGCGCGTAGGGGAACTCCGCCTGCGGGTAGCGGTACAGCCACCGCATCCAGCTGTGCGACGGCGTGCCGTCGACGGCCCACCAGTACTCCTTGACGTCCTCGCCGTGGTTGCCCTCCCCGTTGGTGAGGCCGAAGAGGCGCTCCTTGAGGACCGGGTCCTTCCGGTTCCACAGCGCCACCCCGAGGTTGAGGAAGCCGAAGCGGTCGCAGACGGCACCGAGGCCGTCCTCGCCCCACCGGTAGGCGCGGGCGCGGGCGTGCTCGAACGGGAAGGCGGACCACGCGTCGCCGGAGGCGGAGTAGTCCTCGCGGACGGTGCCCCACTGCCGGCCGGACACGTAGGGGCCCCACAGGCGCCACGGCCCGTCGGGGCCGGGCGACTCGGCCATGCGCGCGTGCTCGGCGCTCGGCTGCCCCTGGGGGGGAGGCGTCTCGGAGGGCTGGTCCACCGCTCCATCCTGCCAACAGCCGCCCGCGCGTGCCGGGTGAGCGGGATGGGACCCGGATCAAGTTGCAGTACAACGGCTTCGGGCCCATCTCCGTGGCGGATTTGGTGGTCGGGCCGGGGCGGCGTACTGTTCTTCTCGTCGCCCGGACGGGGCGGCCGCCGGGGCCGGGAGGCCGCGGGGGTCTGCTGCGGGTGGGTGGTGCGGCAAGCTTGATCGGGAATGGGTTGCAGGTTGGCCTGGCTCCTGGTTACAGTGGGAAAGTTGCCCCTGTTTAGCTGGTCCTCGTGAGGGGGTTGGGTACGGGGTGCGTCCGGTTCTTGAGAACTCAACAGTGTGCCAAGTGTTGATGCCAAATCAATCAACCCCGT
>NZ_JBKBCT010000079.1:0-17932 GCF_050871525.1 Kineococcus auxinigenes
CGTGGTGATCTTGCACGGTTGAGCCCTCAAGCGTGCAAGATCACCACGGGAGGGGGCGTCACGACATCGGCAAGACCGCGAAGTCGTCACTCCACGATCTGCAGGGCACGCCCCACGCTCGCCCGGGCGTCCAGGCGCTGGTTGCGCACCCGGGGCGCGGTCGACGTCCGGGCGCGGGGCTGCACCCACCAGGTCGAGCTGCGGCCGCGGTCGATCTGGCGGCTGATCTCCTGAGCCACGCGCGCCTCCTCCGGGTCGGCTGCGTGGCTGCCGCGATCGAGCCGGCGCCGGGCGCCCCACCCGATCACCGCAGCCAGCACCGCGAGGACGGCACCCGTGGCAGCCCACGTCATCGTCGTCCTCCCGGGGAGCTGGGAACAGCACGGTGGTCGGCGCAGGACCTCCTCGAGCGGCGCGAGCGCTCGACGGCAGGCCGATGACTCCTGCGGACCCGCCGGGTCACCAGGTCCACCAGCGAACGATGCGACCGGAGGCCCCTGTGCTCGAGACCACCCCCACCACCGGCGAGGACCTGTGGGCCGCCGTCCACGCCGAGCGCGCCGCGCTGGCCGAGGACCTGGCCGCGCTGGCACCGGCGCAGTGGGCGACGCCCTCGCTGTGCGGGCGCTGGAGCGTCGAGGAGGTCGTCGCCCACCTCAGCGCGGCCGCCGCCACCGGGCGCACCCGCTGGCTGAGGAGCATGGCCGCCGCGCGCTTGGACCCCGACGTGCACAACGACCGGCGCCTGGCCGAGCAGCGCGGCCCCACCCCCGCCGCCACGCTCGAACGCTTCCGCGCGCTGATCACCAGCACCACCGCACCGACCGGGCACACCGCCGCCTGGCTGGGCGAGGTCGTCGTGCACGCCCAGGACGTCCGCCGCCCGCTGGGCCTGACCAGGACCCCGCCGGTGCCGGTGGTCACGGCCGTGGCGAACTTCTACGCCTCCCGCGACTTCGCCGTGGACAGCCGCACCGCCGCCGCGGGCCTGCTGCTGCGCGCCACCGACGGGCCCTTCACCGCCGGCACCGGGCCGCTGGTCAGCGGGACGACGCTGGCGCTGACCATGGCGATCGCGGGACGCCGGGCGTACCTCGACGAGCTGACGGGCCCCGGGGTGAGCGTGCTGAGGGAGCGCTGCCCACGGCCGTGAGGCGGTGAGCGGCGGGCGGCTCGAGCACCCGCACCGGTTCGACGTCCGCGGCGTGGCGCGGTGGGCGCCCCGGTGCCTCACGGCTCTTGAACGCGCTCCAGGAGGATCAGCGGGGTGACGTAGTGCTCGAGCACCCGCCCGCCGAGCTCGTCCACCGCGTCGGCCGCCTGCGCCACCTCGGCCGGGTCCCAGTCGCTGAAGGTGGTGAACAGGTCCCGCACCTGCTCGGTGCGCAGCTCGACCGCCCAGGCGAAGTGCTCGACGTGGCCGGCGCTGAAGTGCCCGCTGCCGGTCAGCCGCTGGACCCACGCCGCGGTGTCCAGCTCCCCGGGGCCGGGCCGCGGCGGCTGCCGGCGCCGGGCCGTGATGCGCGCGACCCGCTCGCGGAAGGGCGTCAGGGGCACGGAGGGGTCGCCGAACGCGGTGCGCCAGACCGCGAAGCAGCCACCGGGCACCTGGGCGCGGTGCACCCTGGGCAGCACCACGCCGAGGTCGAACCAGTGCACCGCGGTGGCCGCGACCGCGAGCTCGAACGCGGCCGCCGGCAACGGCGCGGCCTCCGCGGTCCCCACGAGCACCCCGGCCCGCGGCCAGCGCTGCCGCAACCGCCCGGCCAGGGCGGCACCGGGTTCGACGGCCAGCACCCGGGCACCCGCGTCGATCATCTGCCCGGTGGCCTGCCCGGTCCCGGCACCCAGCTCGAGCACCCGGGTACCGGGTGCCAGCAGGCCCAGTTCGCGCAGCCGCGTCCACAGCTGCGCCGGGTACGGCGGTCTGGCACGTTCGTAGACCTCTGCGTGGGCCTCGAAGTGCCCCGGGTCAGGCACCCGCCGCAGCGTAGGCGGCCCGGGCCCCGGGGGAACAGGGCCGCGGAGGGGGGCGTGGTCCCGCTCGTCCGGGCACCGGTCCGCCCACCGCCTCGAAGAAGTGCGCGAAGAGGTGTGTAACGCCTGGGGGCGGCCGGCGATGTCACCCCTGAGCCCGGGGGGCCGCGCCGCAGTCCGGGGGGACCTGCGGCGCGGAACGGGCTCGCAGGGGGGAACGCGGTGTCGCGTCTGGCGGCGGGGATGGGCCGCCAGGCGCCGCACCGGGTCCCGCCGCACCAGCCGCCGCCGTGACGACACCGGCGCAGCGCTCACCACCACGGGCCGCGCACGAGCCCGCCCGGGGACCTTCAGGACGTGACGGCGGGCGCGGTCCCGGTCAGCAGGGCGGTGGCCCGGCGGCGGTGCAGGTCCTCGGCGGCGCGCAGCTGCCGCTCGGCGCGCTGCGGGAGCTCCCGCACCGCGCGCGCCCACTCGCCGTCCGCGCGGTCACCGGCGGCCTGGACGACCTCGACGGCGTCGGCGAGGACGCGGGCGGAGACCTGGCGCCGGTGCAGCCCGGCGAGCAGGTCCTCCAGCTCCAGCAGGGCCTGCACGGCGTCCTGACGGGTGGACGGGGCGTTGGGGATGCGGTCCAGCACGGGCAGGCGGTGCAGCAGGGGCAGCAGCCGGGTGGCGCGGGTGGAGGCCCAGCCGGCGCCGAGGACCGCCCAGTCGGTGGGTGCGCCGAGGCGGCGCATGGCGGCGCGCACGGTGGCGCGGTCGGCGCCGACCTGCCGGCGCAGGTCGGACAGCACGGCGCGCTCGGCGGCGAGGTCGGGGTCGCGGCAGGCGCGGCGCAGCTGGTCCAGCAGGGTGCCCACCCGGGCGAGCTGCTCGTTGAGGTAGGCGGCCAGCGCGGGGTCGACGGCCGGGCGCGGGGTCCGCAGGCGCATCAGCACCCGGGCGACGCTACGGGGAGGCGGGCGGGCGGTCGAGCCCGGGGCGGGGCGCGGGGACGCGCGTGACCTTCACCCGTCCGGGTGGCTGCGGCCGAACGGGTGGAAGCACTCCAAGGAGTGACGTAGCGTGCCTACGTAACTACTAACAGCTGATGCGGGGGAACGGATGGACGGCGCTCAGGGCGGTCTGCTCATGACCGACGGACCGGCGGTCGACACGACCGTGACGCTCATGCCCACGACCGGCGCCATCGACACCGGGCCCCGCGTGCACACCGGCACCGTCCGGTCCTGGACCGCCGGTGCCGCCGGCCTCGTCGTCACCAGCCACGTCTCGGCCCCGCCCGCCACCGTGGAGGCCCTGGACGGGCAGCGCGTGTGGGTGAGCACCGAGGCCGGCGAGGCGGGTGCCGTGGTGCCGCACGCCGTCTTCCAGGCCGTCGCCCAGGCCCACCGCGCCGACGAGCTCGCCCTGACCGGCGTCATGCTCCTGGCCTCCGAGACCCGCCGCGGCGCCGTGCGCGTGCCCGCCTCGCTGCCCGTGCACCTGACCACCACCGACGGCGTGGCCGACGCCCGCACCGTGGACCTCTCCCGCAGCGGCCTGCGCCTGGAGGCCGACGACCTGCCCGCCGAGAACACCGAGGTGGACATCGCCCTGGAGCTCGAGCGCGGCCTGGAGGTCCACGCGCGCGGCGAGGTCGTGCGCGTCGACGACGACGCCCACGAGGCCGTCGTCCGCTTCGTCGAGCTCGACCAGGACGCCGCCGAGGTCCTCGAGCGCAGCGTCCTGTCGGAGCTGGCGAAGCAGAACCGGGGTTCCTGACCCCCCGCGACGGTGACCGGGCGGCCCCTCCCCCGCCCGGTCGCCCTCGGCGCCACGGGGTGCCCCGCCGGCGGGTTTGGCGGCACGCGCAGGGGGTAGCCCCACGAGTGCGGTGCCGACCGCGCCGCGAGCCGACACAGACCCACCGGAGGGACCCCCGTGCCCAAGCTCCCGCAGCCCGTGAACGACAACACCATCAAGGTCCGCCAGCTCAGCCACTACCAGTTCTCCTGGGTGGCCGGCGAGCCCGGCGAGAACGGCACCTACACCCTGCAGCTCGTCCTCGACGAGGGCGCGTGGGAGGAGGTCCTGACCGTCACGGCCGACGACGCCGACGCGCTGCAGGACCTGCTGGAGAACACGAAGGTCGTCCACTACGACATCGAGCGCCGCACGCTGATGTTCGGGGTCACGCCGACCGGTGAGTGAGCACGGCCGCTGGTGAGGCGGCGACCCGGGGGATCCGCGGGCGTTCTTCCCCAACACTCGAAGCCCCCCGGGCCGCCGTGACCAGTGGACCACGAACCGCAGCCGCGGGCCAACCCGGTGAGCTCCGCCCGGGACCGTGGGGACACCTCCTCAAGGAGGGGCGCTCCCGCGCCGATGCCCCTGCAGTGACCCCCGCGACGCCTCCGGCCCGCTCCGGTGAGCGGGGCGGTTCCACGGGCGAGGCGCAGCGGCTCGCGGCGCTGCACGACTACGGCGTGCTCGACGCCCCCGCGGACGCCGAGCTGGACGACGTCGTGCGCGCCGCGGCGATGCTGGCCGGCGTCCCCCACGCCACGCTCAACCTCATCGACGAGCACCGCCAGTGCCAGCTCACCACCGTCGGGTTCGAGGGCGGCGACTCCGCGCGCAGCGACTCGATGTGCGCGCTGCACTTCACCGACGGCGAGGTCGTGCACGTCCCCGACGCCACCCTCGACGAGCGCTACCGCACCAACCCGTGGGTCGACGGCCGCCTGGCGCGGGTGCGCCTGTACGCCTCAGCCCCCCTGGTGGACCCGCGCGGGCACGCCCTGGGCAGCCTGTGCGTGTTCGACACCGCACCCGGGGAGCTCTCCGCGGCACGGCTGGGCGCGCTGGAAGGGCTGGCGCGCGTCGTGGTGGCCCTGTTCGAGCGCCGCCGCGAGGCCCGGCTCGCCGTGCACTACGCCGAACAGGCACGCCGGCACGCCGAGCAGGCACGGCGCCTCGGCGCCAGCGACGCGGAACTGCGCCTGGTGCTGGCCACGACCGGCGACGCCTTCGTGGCCGTCGGCGAGGACCAGCGCATCACCTCCTGGAACGCCGCCGCGGAGGCGGTGTTCGGGTGGCCGGCCGAGGAGGCCCTGGGCCGGACCCTGGTGGAGACGATCGTGCCGCCGGAGCTGGCCGCCGCCCACGCGGCCGGTTTCGAGCGCTTCGTGCGCACCGGGGTGCGGAACCTCAGCAGCACCGTGGAGGTCCCCGCCCGCCGCCGCGACGGCACCGCGCTGGCCGTGGAGCTGAGCCTCACCCCCGTCGAGGCCGCGGGACGGCGCAAGGTCTACGCCGCGATCCGCGACGTCAGCGAGCGCCGCCGCGCGGAGGCGGCGCTGCGCGAGGCGGAGCAGCGCTTCAGCCTGGCCTTCACCCACGCCCCCACCGGGGTGCTGCTCACCGCCCTGACCGGCGAGGGCGCCGGCCGGTTCCTCAGCGCCAACCCCGCCGCCTGCGCGATGCTCGGCCACAGCGCCGAGGCGCTGCAGGAGCTGACCTCCGCCGACATCACCCACCCCGACGACCTGCCCGCCGCGCAGGAGCGGGTGCGGCAGGTCGTCGAGGGCGCCGTCCCCAGCGCGCACTTCGAGAAGCGGTACGTGCGCGCCGACGGGCGCACGGTGTGGGGTGAGGTGGACATCTCGCTGGTCCACGGCGCCGACGGCGAACCCCTCTACACGATCACCCACGTGCAGGACGTCACCCGCGAGCGCGTGGACCGCCAGCGCCTGGCCGAGTCCGAGCAGCGCTTCCGCACCGCCTTCGGCACCGCTCCCGTCGGCATGATGATCGTGGGGCTCGGCGAGGAGAACGCCGGGCGGATCCTGCAGGTGAACACCACGTTGTGCGAGTTCACCGGCCTGAGCGGCCCCGAACTGCTGGAGCGGGACGTGCACGACCTGGTGCACCCCGACGACCGGGCCGAGGGCCTGCTGGGCTTCGCCCCCTTCCTGCTGGGCGAGCTCGCCCACGGGCAGGTGGAGCAGCGCTACCGCCACACCGACGGCACGACCCGCTGGGGCCTGCTGACGGCCACGGCGATGCCGGCCACCGCCGGAGCGGGCACCGCGGACGCCGAGCCGCAGCTGCTGTGCCTGATCGAGGACGTCACCGCCCGCAAGGCCACCGAGCAGGCGCTGCGCCACCAGGCGCTGCACGACGGCCTCACCGGGCTGCCCAACCGCACCCTGCTGCACGACCGTCTGGAGCACGCCCTGGCCGCGGCCGGGCGCAGCGGGACCGGGGTGGGGGTCCTCTTCTGCGACCTGGACGGTTTCAAGGCCGTCAACGACTCCGCCGGGCACGCCGCCGGCGACGAGCTGCTGCGCGAGGTCGCCGCCCGCTTCGGCGCGTGCCTGCGACCCGGTGACACCCTGGCGCGCATGGGTGGCGACGAGTTCGCCGTCGTCTGCCCCGGCATCACCGGTCCCGCCGACCTGCGGGCCGTCGCCCGGCGGCTGCTGAGCTCGCTGTGCGAGCCGATCGCCCTGGCGGCCGGCACGTTCGCCGTCGGCGTCAGCGTCGGCGCCCACCTGGCCACCCTGAGCGGTGGCGCGTCCGGAGGCGGGAGCGGTGCCTGCAGCGACGTGTGGAAGACCGCCGAGCAGGCGCTGGCCCACGCCGACACCGCGATGTACGAGGCCAAGCGCGCGGGCAAGAACCGCGTCCACACCCACACCCCGTGCCAGCGGGTGACGGCCTAGTCGTCGTCGCGCGAGCCGCCGCTCCAGCCGCGCACCACCAGCCACGCGCCACCGGCGACCGCCGCCCACGCGGGGAACCGCAACCAGCCGGAGCCGTGCAGGAACCCCCCGTCGCTCGCCTGCGGGCCCGGGGCGCCGGCGCGCAGGTTCGCCTCCACCGCGTGCAGGGCGATGCCGGCCACGACCAGCAGGACGCCGACGAGCAGCAGCCCGCCGTTGCGGCGGGCGGGGGCGTCGCGGCGGCGGGGTTCACGATCCACTCCCCGACCCTGCCCGCGAGGACCCCCGCCCGCATCCACCGATCGTCGCCCTCGCGAGCGCCCGCTCAGGCCGGGGTGGAGGCGTCCGCGTACCGCAGCACCGCGCCGATGCCGTCGATCAGGTCGGGGCGCTCGGCGACCAGCTCGATCTCCGCGTCGGAGGCCGCCAGCGCCCGCACGACCGCCGCGTCCGCGCGCACCTCGATCGGGTCGGTGGCGCCCAGCGCCCGCACCTCCTCCGCGGAGCTCCCGATCTCCAGCGGGGACGCACCGACCCAGAGGGTCTTGGAGTCCTCGCCGGGGTTCGGGTCGTCGCGCAGCAGCACGGTGCGCACCTGCCCGCGGCGCAGCGCGTCCACCACGGGGGCCAGGCCCTTCACGGCGCGACCGCCGCGGCCGACCTCCTGCTCGAACTCGTCGACGACGGCGTCGCGGCGGTGGCGGCGGACCTCCTCCAGCGCCTCGGCGACGGCGGCGTTGAAGGACTCCTCCTTCACCCCGGCGTGCCGGCTGCCCCCGGGCACGTCGACGAGCATCTCCAGCACCTGCTTGGCGGCCTTGCTGCGCAGCGCGGCCGCCGCCTTGGTGTCACCGGTCAGCAGCACCACCTCGGGGTGCTGCTCGCGCACGATCGTGTGCAGCTCCTCCGCGACGGCGGCGGCGTTGTGGTCCCAGGAGTCCTGCACGGCGTGCTGGTAGCGCAGGTGCGCCCAGCCGCCGCCGGGGACCTTGTGCAGCAGGTCGTGCCCGGCAGTGACCTCGCGGACCTCCGCGCTGCCGCGGGGGGCGTCGGAACTGGTGACGGTGATGTCCGCGCCGGCGCGGTCCAGCTCCACGAGCACGTAGCGCACGTCGTCGGCCAGGGAGCGCACCAGCGGCATGAGGTTCGCCACCGGGCCGCTCGTGGCCTCGTCCTGGGCGGGCGGGTCGGGCAGCAGGACGTCGATCTCGATGCCGTCCGCGGAGGCGATGAGCGCCCGGCCGACCGGCCCGCCGACCTCGGCCGGCGTGGTGGCGATCCCGTCCAGCGCCACCAGCGCCGGTTCGGGGGCGCCCTGGCCGACGAGCGCGTCGCGGGCGTCCTTCCAGCGCACCTCCATCTCGTGCTCGCCCTTCTCCCGGTTGCGGGAGACGTCGACGTAGACGCAGACGTGCGGGCCGGGATCGGTGGCGACGGGCTTGAGCCAGTCCAGCTTCACGGACGAGTCCTCCTCAGCGAGCTTCGAGCGGACGTGTTCTCCGCTCTTACCCAGCGTGGCGATCGTCAACCCCGCGACACGCCGCCCACGGACCCGGTGTACGTCCAGCGCCCGCCGTCGCGGCGGAACGCGGACACCTCGTGCTGCACGTCGCGCCGGCCGCCGTCGCGGGCGTGGGCCTCGAACTCCACGGTGCCGGTGTCGTCGAAAGGGCCGCCGCCGGTGGTGGCGAGCACGAGCAGGCGCCGCCAGCGCCCGCCGCTGCCGGTCACGTCCAGGTCGGCGGGGCGGGTCGCGGGGTCCCACGTGCGCAGCAGGTACGCGGCGTCCTCGCGGACGAAGGCGGTGTAGCGCGAGCGCATGAGCGCCTCGGCGGTGGGGGCGTGCTCACCGGTGCGCTCGCCGGCGTGGAACCGACCGCAGCAGGCCTCGTACGGCTCGCCCCACCCGCACGGGCAGGGCGCCCGGTCGTCGATCTCGCGCACGAGCCCACCCTCCCACTCCCTCCCGCCCCGGGACCTGGCGGCGCAGCTGCACGGACCGGGCGGCGCCGGGCGGTTCGTCGCGCCGGGGGCGGTCGAAGGTGGTTCGCTGCCGCGATGCGCATCTTCTTCACCGGCGGCAGCGGCAAGGCCGGTCACCACGTCGCGCCGTACCTGGCCTCCCAGGGCCACCAGGTCACCAACGCCGACCTCACCCCGCTGGGCCACCCCGAGGTCACCGACCTCCAGGTCGACCTGACCGACGCCGGCCAGGTCTACTCCGCGATGGCGGGCACGCCCACGATGGCCGACCTGGACGACCCGCACCCTGCGGCGAGCACCGGGTCGGCGTACGACGCCGTCGTCCACTTCGCCGCGATCCCCCGGATCCTCCTGGCCCCGGACGCCACGACGTTCGCGACCAACATCCTGGCCCACTACAACGTGCTGGAAGCCGCGACCCGGCTCGGCATCCGCAAGGTGGTCTTCGCCTCCTCGGAGACGGCCTACGGCGTCTGCTTCGCGCAGGGGGAGCGCAAACCGCTGTACGTGCCCGTCGATGAGGAGCACCCCGTGGTGCCGCAGGACTCCTACGCCATGTCGAAGGTGGCCGGGGAGGTGGTCGCGCGCTCCTTCCAGGCCCGCACCGGCGTAGACGTCTACGGCCTGCGGATCAACAACGTCATCGAGCCCCACGAGTACACCGAGACCTTCCCGGCCTTCCTGGCGGACCCGTCGCTGCGACGGCGCAACTTCTTCGCCTACATCGACGTCCGCGACCTGGGCCAGATGACCCTGCGTGCCTTGGAGACCGACGGTCTCGGCTTCGAGATCTTCAACGTCGCCAACGCCGACACGTCGGTCGCCGCGACCACCCGGGAGATCATCGACACCTTCTACGACGGTGTCGAGGTGCGCCGCGAGGTGGGACGCGACGAGACCCTCTACAGCATCGACAAGGCCCGCGACCTGCTCGGCTACGTCCCCCAGCACTCGTGGCGCGACGTGCTGGACGACCCCCGTGGCGCGGTGTGAGCGTCGGTCCCAGGGAACGAGCGCTGCCGTGCCCGTCGTGGGAGCGCGTCGGTTCGCGGACGCCCGCCTGCGGGGTCGGGGTCTTCAGTGGCGGGTGCTCAGCAGGTGGGTGAGCAGGTCCTCGCCGTCGCGGGCAGCGGAGAAGAGGTGGCCCTGGGCCGTGCGCACGCCCAGGGTGGTCAGGACCTGGGCCTGCTCGCGGGTCTCGACGCCTTCGGCGATCAGCTCGCAGTCCAATTGCTGCGCCAGGTGCACCAGCGCGCCCGTCAGCAGGTCATCGCGTTCGCGGCGGCCCAGCGCTGCGACGAAGCACCGGTCGATCTTGACGATGTCGGGGTGGAAGCGCTGCAGGTAGCCGAAGGTGGCGTAGCCGGTGCCGAAGTCGTCCAGGGCCAGTCGCACGCCGTGGGCGCGGATGCGCTGCAGGGCGGTGTCCACCCCGGTGCTGGAGCCGGCCAGTGCCGTCTCCGTCAGTTCCAGCACCAGAGCCTGAGCGGGTAGACCGGAGACCAGCAGGGCTCGGGTGATCACTTCGGTGATGTCGGGCTGGCTGAGCTGGCGGGCGGAGACGTTGACGGCCACGTGCAGGTGCGCTGCGGCGGGCACCTGCTCGCGCCATCGGGCCACCTGCGTGCACGCGCTCTCCAGGACCTGCCGGCCCAGCGGGACGATCAGGGCGCTGGCCTCGGCCAGCGGCAGGAACGCCGCCGGCGGCAGCAGGCCGCGTTCGGGGTGCTGCCAGCGCACCAGGGCCTCCACGCCGGCCCAGCGCCCGGAGGGCAGCTCGACCACCGGCTGGTAGTGCACCACCATCTGATCGGCGTCGATGCCGGCGCGCAGGCGGTGGCTCTCGGTGCGCACCTGCCGCGAGTCCAGGCCCGCGGTGGCATCGGCGCGGCGCAGCTCCAGCAGCTCAGCGACCGCACCGGCCAGGTCGACCAGCAGCTCCAGCGCGTGCTGCTCGAAGTGGCGCACCCGGCGGTCGATCACGCACAGCGCGCCCAGGGCCAGCCCGTCGCGGCCGATGATCGGGGCGCCGGCGTAGGCACGCACGTGCAGCGGCCCGCTGACCGCCGCGATGTCGGCGAAACGGGCATCGGCCGAGGCGTCGGGCACCTCGAGCACGTCGTGGCCGACGACCACGTGGGGGCAGAAAGCCATCTCCACCGGAACTTGGCGCACACCGGTGCGCCGGCCCCGCGTGTTCAGCGCACCGGCGATGGACGAGAACCACACCCGGTCCTCGTCGACCAGGGTGATCAGCGCCAACGGCGTGTCCAGTGCGCGGGCCGCCGCCACGCTGGACGAGCGGCAGTACGCCGGCGGTTTCGGGCCCTGCCTGGACGCTGCGCAGTCCGGGCAGGTCGTGCGCGTGGACGACACCGCCGCCGACGCGGTCTACCCCGACTTCGCCGCGATCGCCGCCCGCCAGGGGGTGCGCAGCGTCGTCCCGGTCGGGATGCCGATGCCGCAGCGGATCCTGGGCGGCATCAACGTCTACCGCTTCGACGACGACGTGCTGGACGAGGAGGCGGTGCAGCTGCTGCAGGTCTTCGCCTCCTACGCCGCCATCGCGCTGGCCAACCACTCCCTGTACGCCTCGGCGATCTCCCTGAGCGCGAACCTGCAGACCGCGATGCAGTCGCGGGCGGTGATCGAGCAGGCCAAGGGCGTGCTGGTCGCGAGCTTGCACTGCACCCCCGAAGAGGCGTTCACGCACATGGTCAAGCAGTCCCAGCACGCCAACCGCAAGCTGCGCGAGATCGCCACCGACATCGTCCAGCGCGCCGGCCGAGCCTGACACCACCGGCGCAGACAGCGCGTTCCCAGGCCCTGTCCTGCGGATCACGGCGGTGGCACACGGCCGTGATCGCGCGTGGATCACGGCATGTGCGGGCGTGGCGGCAGAGACCACGACGCCGACCTGTGCCGCCCTGCCGCGCCCGACGACACGCGGGCACCACGACCAACCAACCACGGCTGCGTCATCAGAGCCGAGCTCAGCGGTACGTGCGCTATTGTCGCGTTCCTGGAGTCGTTGCGGTTGGCCTTCTCGAGGACCTCTTCAGCGGTCTTTGCCCCACACGGTGGTTGGGCTCGGCCGTTCAAGCCGGTGACGAACTGCCGGATCTCGGGGTCGAGGTCCTCGACGCAATCGAAGTTGACATTTCGGCAGGATGGAACGAAACCCTTGAAAGCGATCGAGAGGGAGACGCGGCCATGACGACGACAGCCGACCACGACGCCTACATCGCCGCGGCACCCGAGCCCTTCCAACCCTCGCTGAACCGGTTGCGCGCGGTACTGGCCCGCGCCTTGCCGCAAGCGGAGGAGATCGTGGCTTACAACATGCCGGGGTTCAGGATCGACGGCACGGTCGTCGCGAGTTATGCGGCGTTCAGCAAGCAGTGCGGGCTCTACCTTCTTCCAAGCGCCATCTCCGAACACGCTGAAGAAATCGAGGCTGCCGGCCTGAAGGCGACCAAGACCGGCATCACCTTCTCACCGCACAAACCGATCCCGGACGACCTCGTCGAACGGCTGGCGCAGGCATCGCGAAACGACGCCAGGGCCTGAGGCGCAACTCCAGCACGCCGGCGAGCCCACGCTGTCATCGGACGGCAGGGCGGTAGACGGACTCCGGCGCACTCGGCGTGAGAGCCGTAGTCGTCGGAGGTGGAGAAGACGTCCCGGATCCAGACGGCGGTCGCGTCAGTTCCTCCCCTGCGTTGACGGTCACGGTCGGCCGGCGGGGGCCATCCTCGTCCCGTCCCAACGTCCGTGTCGATCCCGTTCAAGCGAATCGGGGCGGATGCGCCGCGATCGTCGGCCGCCATCGCGCTGTTCAATGAGCACGTGCCTCGATCCCGCTCCCCGCTGCGCCGCGGACCGGGACCAGCGACGCACGCGCATCGACATGAGCGGTAGTTCGAGGTGGCTGCCGTGCCCGTAGATGAAGGACGTTATCTGCAGGTTGAGGGTCAGTGAGTATCTGTCAGTAGCGGTTGACGCTACCGATAAAGGCTCAGCAGTTGCTCGCGCCGCTACTGATAAACCCCCCAGTACAGCGAGCACTGAATCATCAATAGCGTTCAACAGTCCATACCGGAGGTCTCGTCGTGTTCCATCCTCCCCCGAAACAGGGGCGATGTACAGCGTCCAGGGCCACGGCCGCCGCTCTAGCGCCCAGGCGCCAGGCCGGGACAGGATCACGCACCTTCATCCGCAGGTCGCAGCAGACATACCCGCTCTCGTCGCGGTCAAAGCCAGCATCCAGCAGCAGTGCGCGCTCATGGCGGCTGAGCTCATGAGGTACCAGGGTGCTTGCTATGACAGCGACCCAGTCGAGGCCGGACTCCACGAGGACCCAGGTGCCCTCACCAGGCCAGGGCATCACCCCGAACACCGTGTTGCTGCCTTCGCCCGCCGTGTCCGCCGCCTCAAAGGCGCTGATGAGCAGGGGAGCCACGGATTGGTAACAGGTTAATGCGTCGGCGGACATGGCTGACTTGCGTAGCGGCTTCGGCTTGCCGGCCCGAGGACTCGCTGTCCGCAGATCCCACCAGGGTCCGCGCTCACCCGGGTAAGGCATCGAGGAAGTCTTCGGCACATCACGTCATCGGCATGTTGGGTACATAGGTGAAGCCCGCGACTGTCGCAGCGTGGGGCTGCAGAACCGCTCTCTGCTCTCAGTTCCAAGGCGAGCCGGCGGATCAGTGCAGCCGCTACGCCCATGTCGATCACCGAAGGAGCGCCAAGTCGCCGCAGAGGTCAGAACAGCTCTGCCAGCACCCAACACCCTAGTGACAAAGCCTCAGTGGACCTGCATCTGCGCTGGCGCGCCGACGGCCGTGGCTCTTCTCGAGCCACGGCCGTCGATGTGGGGTGCTTCGCATTTACCCGCCTACGTGTTCGGTCCCGTGGGCAGGTCTTGTCCGGGGCAGGTGTCCAGGACGCCGGCGATGGCATTCTTCTCTGCAGCGGTGACCCAAGCCCGGTACTTGGTCTTCACCGCCACCTGCCGGGCCACGTAGTCGCAGCGGTAGGCGCGGTTCGGCGGCAGCCAGGTGGCCGCGTCGCCGTCGCCCTTCTGCGCGTTCAGCGGCCCGGTCACGGCCAGCAGGTTCAGCGGGTCGTTGGCGAAGCGCAGCCGCGTCGCCGCGTCCCAGCCCTGCGCGCCCTTCTGCCAGGCGTCGGAGAGGGCCACGACGTGGTCGATCTGCACGTCATCGCTGGTGCCCACCCCGCGGGTGAAGGCGATCGAGCGCCCGGAGTACGGATCTGCCAGCGTGCCGGACAGCACGGTGCACCCGCCGGCGGCCAGCACGGTCGCGCTCAGGTCCCGGTGCAGGACGTCGTTGCGGGTGTCGCACCCGTTGGTGTCCACGTCCGCCCACGCGGTTCCGAACAGGTTCCGCTCGTAGCCGGTGCGCGGTGCTCGGCCCTTGACCTCCAGGGTGTCCAGCACAGCTCGCGCCTCACCTCTTCAAGTACCGGCGTAGGAGACGACCGCGCCACCGGCGGGGGTCCAGGTGATGGAGCCGCCGGCGAAGTCGCTGCGCCGCCCGCCGGGCACGTCGTACTCGTCGGAGGTGGGGTAGCCCAGCCGGCCGGTCTCCCAGCCCTGGGCAGCCCACGCCTCCCGGATGGCTCCGCGCACCACGTGTGCGCCGGTGGTCGGGGACCAGTAGATCGAGCCGCCCTGGAAGTGGTTGAAGGCGCCGCCGCGGATGGGGGTCTCGCTGGTGGTGGGATAGCCCAGCACCCCGTTCTCCCAGCCGGTGGCGCCCCACTCGTCGAAGATCAGCCCGCGCACGGCGTGGGCTCCGGTGGCCGGGGACCAGTAGACGGAGCCGCCCTGGAAGTGGTTGAAGGCCCCGCCGCGGAGGGCGTTCTCACCGGTGGTGGGCAGGCGCAGCCAGGAGGTTTCCCAGCCCATGTCCGCCCAGCGGCCCTTGATGGCTCCGCGCACGTCCTGCGCGCCGGTGGACTGCGACCAGTAGATCGAGCCGTTGGTGAAGTGGGTGTAGTGGGCCGCACCGTTGGGGGTGATCAGCTCGCACGTCACCGAAGGCCCCAGCGGTCCGCGGGCCCCGCCCAGGAAGAACCAGCGGGCCTCGATCGCCCCGCGCACGCACTGCTCCCCGGGCGGCGGAGGCGGCGGGGCCGGGGTGGAGGGACGGTGCGGCAGGGACTCGCAGGCGATGCCGTTCTCCGGGTTGCCGTCGAGGTTGTCCGGGTCGCCGGGGTGGCGGTTGAGGTGGTCTTGCGCGTCCTCCTGGTAGGTGAAGGCCGAGCAGTTCACGTCCCCGATGTGATCGGCCCAGGCCGGAGTCCCGCTCAGAGCCCCGATGCTCACCGCTGCCAGTGCCGCGGCGGCACCGCGCCGCGCCCACGTCCGCACTCCCATGTCTTCCCCCTGTGTGCCGGGAGCCACTTCGCTCCGTTGCCTCAAGCTAACGGAGTCCCCAGCGAGCACGGGGCTGCTTCACAGCACCGCCGGCGTGGCGGCTGCACCCGCACCGGCGCGGATCAGGCGGGGCGGCGCCGGGGACGGGGCGCTCGACCTGGTCGGTCGGGCCCTGGACCGACCCTCGGGATCGACACCGCAAGTACTGTTCTGGTGCTGGCTGATCGGCAGTAATCGACCCTCTGGTGCTGTCAGGGGTGTTTGCGAGGCTGCGGCTCAGCGCTCGAGTGAGGTTGGGCCGGGTCGGGTGCTCACCGCTCCTGTGCGGTGTTCTTGCTCACCTCTCCTTGCCGTGGCTAGCGCGGTGGGCGCTGACGGCGTCCATGTTGTCCTGGGCCCACGCGCGCAGGTGGCTGACCACCTGATGCAGCGACGCGCCAAGGTCGGTGAGCTCGTAGGTGACCGTCACCGGCACCGTCGGGGCCACGCTGCGCGTCACCAGGCCGTCGGCCTCCAGGGAGCGCAGCGTCTGGGTCAGCATCTTCTGGCTGACGCCCACCAGCAGCCGGGACAGCTGGGAGTAGCGCAGCACCCGGGGCTCGGCCGGTGCGTCATCGCCGCCCGCGGGTGCGGCCTCCCCAGCCAGGGCGCACAGGATCAGGGTGACCCACTTGTCCGAGATCCGGTCCAGCAGCTGCCGGCTCGGGCAGACCGCGAGGAAGGCGTTGTACTGCTGCGCGGACGTGCGCGTGGTCTGCGTCGTCAGCTGCGTCGTCGACTTCCCGACCCGGGCGGTCGAGGGGGGCGGTGTTGTCGCGGTCATGGTGTCCTCCAGACTCCGATGGTGCGTAACGCACCTCAAAGTGCCTACTTCCCGATGGAGAGTACGGGTGTCAGTCTCGTCCACGCCGCACTTGCGGCGCCAGTACCGCGACCTGCGGTCATCGAGACGAACACCTGGTCCGATGCGACCGACGACGGGAAAGGCCCTCACCGTGAGCACCACCGCCACCAACGACAGCACCAGCTTCACCCCGGGCGCCCTGCCCGGCGGCACCTGGAGGCTGGGCGACCGCGAGGTCACCCGCTTCGGCTACGGCGCGATGCAGCTGGCCGGACCTGGGGTCATGGGCCCCCCGGCCGACCGCGACGGCGCCCTGGCCGTCCTGCGCGCCGCCGTGCAGGCCGGCATCACCCACATCGACACCTCCGACGCCTACGGCCCCCGCGTCACCAACGAGCTGATCCGCCAGGCCCTGCACCCCTACCCGCGCTCGTTGTTCATCGCCACCAAGGTCGGCGCGAACCGCGACGCCCAGGGCGGCTGGCCCACCGCCCGCCGGCCCGAGGACCTGCGCCGGCAGGTCCGGGAGAACCTGCAGGCCTTGGGCGTGGACACCCTGGACCTGGTGAACATGCGCATGGGTGACGCCAACGGGCCGCAGGACGGCTCGATCGCCGAAGCCTTCGAGACCCTCGCCCAGCTGCAGCAGGACCGCCTGATCGCTCACCTGGGCGTCAGCAACGTCACCGCCGAGCAGGTCGCCGAGGCCCGATCCATCGCCCCGATCGTGTGCGTGCAGAACATGTACAACCTCGCCGTCCGTCACGACGACGACCTGCTCGACGACCTGGCCCGCGATTCCATCGCCTACGTCCCCTTCTTCCCCCTGGGCGGGTTTACCCCACTGCAGTCGAAGGCGCTGTCGGCCGTGGCGCAGCGGCTGTCGGCCACGCCGATGGCGGTGGCGTTGAGCTGGCTGCTGCAGCGTTCGCCGAACGTGCTGCTGATCCCGGGCACGAAGTCGCTGACGCACCTGCGCGAGAACATCGCCGGCGCCGCCATCGCCCTGTCCGAGCAGGACCTGGCCGAGCTGGACACCATCGGACGCTGAAGCGCCCGGACGGTCGGAGGTGAAGGGATGTCCGGTCCTCCACCTCTCGTCGGCACTTCGGCCAGCAGTCGACCGAACACCGCCGCATCGCCCGGTACGGCGTGGCGCGGGAGACGCCTACGGCCGCGGCCACCTCGGCGGCGGAGCGTCCGGCGGCCAGCAGGCTCTAGGCGGCGGTCAGCTTCGCCGGGGTCATCAGCGCCGGGCGCCCACCGCGCCGGCCGCGGGCCACCGCTGCCTCCAGACCTGCGGCGGTGCGCTCTTTCAAGAGGTCGCGCTCGAACTCGCCCAGCGCGCCGAAGAGGTGCAGGACCAGGCGCCCGGTGGCGGTGGTGGTGTCGATGGGCTCCGTCAGGGAGCGGAAGCCCACTCCCCTGCCGTCCAGCTCGTCGATGAGCTGCAGGAGGTGGCGAAGGGAGCGGGCCAGGCGGTCCAGGCGCCAGACGGCCAGCACGTCCCCGGGACCCAAACGGGCCAGGACGTCGTCCAGGGCCGGGCGGGCCGCCAGGGCGCCGGAGGCGGTGTCGGTCCAGGTGCGTTAGCAGCCCGCTGCCGCGAAGGCGTCGTGCTGCAGGGCGGGGTCCTGCGCGGTGGTCGAGACGCGGGCGTAGCCCAGCAGGTGACCGGGCCGCTGGCCGGTGTGTGAGCCGGTCGGACGGGTGGGTGTTGAGGCGGGTCGGTGGGCGGGTGCGGTGGCGGATGCGAGGGGGGACACGAGCGGGACCGTCTCAGAAAGCACCGACCGGGCGCTGGTGAGACGGACGTTCCGGACACGGATTGTGAGACGGCGTGTCGCGGCCCCGGAGCCCCTGCCCCGGGATGTCTCGAAAACGGTGGCGGTCTCAAGGGGTCAATGCACCACCTCGTCGAGCACTTCTGAGGGTGTCTTCCATCCCAGGGTCTGTCGAGGTCTGCCGTTGAGGCGGGCGGCGATCTCATCGAGATCTGCTTGGCTGAAGGTG
>NZ_JBKBCT010000007.1:0-82450 GCF_050871525.1 Kineococcus auxinigenes
GTGATCTTGCACGGTTGAGCCTTCACCCGTGCAAGATCACGGCGGGGGTTCGTGCGGGGTCAGTCCGGGGGATCAGGTGGCGTCGGGGCGGGGGGCGTGGGAGGCGAGGAACTCGTACACCTCGACGTCGTCCACGCCGGGGAACCGCCCGGAGGGCAGCGGGGCCAGGGTCTGCGCGTGCAGGCGCGCGCTGGGCCAGGCGGCGTCCGCCCAGCGGCGCTCCAGCTCGACGTCCGGGCGGCGGCAGCAGGCGGCGTCCGGGCAGCTGCTGCGCCGGCGCACGCGGGTGTCCCTGCCGCGGAACCACTTGGCGTGCGCGTACGGCACGCCGACCGTGATGGAGAAACCACCTCCCTCCGTGGACCCGGTCTGGCTGGAGCACCAGAACGTGCCGGCGGGGGTGTCGGTGTACTGGTAGTTCTCGGTGGTGCGGTTGCGCACCTCGAACACGGTGCGGGCGGTCCACTGACGGCACACGGTCTGCCCCTCGACGGCGCCGGAGGCGTCCTGCGGGAAGGGCACCCCGTCGTTCTCGTACCCCCGGTACAGGGCGCCGTCGTCGCCGACGCGCAGGAAGTGCACCGGGATGCCCAGGTGGGAGGTCAGCAGGTTCGTCAGGCGGTGGGCGGCGGCCTCGTGGGTCACGCCGAAGGCGTCGCGGAAGTCCTCCACCGCCAGGTCCTTGTCCGCCTTGGCGGCGGAGAGGAACTCCACGGCGGCGCTGCGCGGCAGCAGGCAGCAGGCGGCGAAGTAGTTGATCTCCAGTCGCTGGCGCAGGAACTCCGTGTAGCTGGCGGGGCGCTCGTGGCCCAGGACGCGGTGGGCGATGGCCTGCAGCGCGAGCGAGCGCAGCCCGTGCCCGCCGGGGATGGAGGCCGGCGGCAGGTAGATGCGCCCGTTGGCCAGGTCGGTGACGGTGCGGGTGGAGTGCGGCAGGTCGTCGACGTGGATGATGGCGAAACCCAGGTCGTGGGCCATGCGGGCGACCTGCCGGTGCGTGAGCGCACCGACGGTGTACCCCGCGGCGCGCACCAGGTCCTCGGCCACCTCCTCGATCTCCGGCAGGTGGTTGTCGACGGCGCGCAGGAGCAGCCGGATCTCGGTGTTCGCCCGGCGCGCCTCCTCCGGGGTGGCGTTGGAGGCGTCGTGGCGGCGGGCCAGTTCCGCGTGCAGCGCGACGAGGGCCTCCAGCGCGTCCAGCGGCAGCTTGCGGCTGGAGGACACCCGCGGCAGCCCCAGGGAGCGGAACAGCGGGCTGCGCTGGGCCTGCTCCAGCTCGATCTCCAGGGCGGCCCGGCGGGTCGGCGGCGGCGCGGGGTCCAGCAGGTCGGTGGCGGGGACGCCGAGCGCGTCGGCGACGGCGCTGATGAGCGACAGGCGCGGTTCGCGCTTGCCGTTCTCCACCTGCGACAGCAGGCTCTGCGCGGTCCCGACGACCTCGCCGAGCTGGGCGAGCGTCAGACCGCGGGCCTGGCGGTGGTGGCGGATGCGACGACCCACGGACAGGGCGTCCAGGCCCCGGCGACCGGGGGCCTCGGAACCGTTCTGCTCGGACAGCGGCTCCAGCGCCGCGACGCGCAAGGGGGGCACGGATTCACCATAGGTGAAGAACGGCAGATCTTCACAAGACTTCTTGCTTGTGGCGCCCTCGCACGAGGCTCCATCGTGAAGTCAGCAGGCACGCCACCGCACCACCGCCGATCGCGAGGAGCCGCCGCCGTGACGACCGAGATGACCCCCGCCGTGACCGTCGACCCGATCCCCACCCGGGTTCCCGCTGCCACCGTCCCCGCCCCCGGGGGCCCCGCTCGCACCACCGGCGCCGGCGGCTCCACCGACCTCGACCCGCTCCGCCTGACGGGCACCCCCACCGACCACCAGGCGCTGCTGAGCTGGGTGCGCGACACCGCCCGCCTCACCCAGCCCGACGAGGTCGTCTGGTGCGACGGCTCCCAGGCGGAGTTCGACCGGCTGACCGCCCTGATGGTGCGGACCGGCACGCTGATCCCGCTGGACCCCGCCAAGCGCCCCGGCGGCTTCCTGGCCCGTTCCGCCCCCGGCGACGTGGCCCGGGTGGAGTCCCGCACGATCATCGCCTCCCGGCGGCGCGAGGACGCCGGGCCCACGAACAACTGGCGCGAGCCCGAGGCGCTGCGCGAGGAGCTCGCGGGGGTGTTCGCCGGGTGCATGCGGGGCCGCACGATGTACGTGGTGCCGTTCTCCATGGGACCGGTCGGCGGGCCGATCTCCCAGCTGGGCGTGCAGATCACCGACTCCCCCTACGTCGTGGTGAGCATGCGCTCCATGACGCGGACGGGTGCGCAGGCGCTGGCCGCGCTGACCCCCGGCACCCCGTTCGTGCCCGCCGTGCACAGCGTCGGGTTCCCGCTCGTGGACGCCATCGGCCGCTCCCGGGCGGACGTCGCGTGGCCGTGCAACGACCTGAAGTACATCGCGCACTTCCCCGAGAGCCGGGAGATCTGGTCCTTCGGCTCCGGGTACGGCGGCAACGCGCTGCTGGGCAAAAAGTGCTTCGCGCTGCGCATCGCCTCGGTGATGGCCCGGGACGAGGGCTGGCTGGCCGAGCACATGCTGCTGGTGAAGGTGACCAGCCCGGAGAACAGGGTCTTCCACCTGGCGGCGGCGTTCCCGTCCGCGTGCGGCAAGACGAACCTGGCGATGCTGCGCCCCACGGTGCCGGGGTGGCGGGTGGAGACGATCGGCGACGACATCGCCTGGATGCGCCCCGGCCCCGACGGCCGCCTGCGCGCCGTCAACCCCGAGGCCGGGTTCTTCGGCGTGGCGCCCGGCACCGGGTGGTCGACGAACCCCACCGCGATGGAGATGCTGCGCGAGAACGTCATCTTCACCAACGTGGCCCTCACCGACGACGGCGACGTGTGGTGGGAGGGCATGACCGACGAGCCGCCCGCGCACCTGACGGACTGGCAGGGCCGGGACTGGACGCCGGGCTGCGGGCGTCCCGCCGCCCACCCGAACGCGAGGTTCACGGTGTCGGCGCGGCAGTGCCCCTCGCTCGCCGAGGAGTTCGACTCCCCGGAGGGCGTACCGGTCGACGCGATCCTGTTCGGCGGCCGGCGCGCCGGGAACGTCCCGCTCGTGGCGGAGGCGCTGGACTGGAGCCAGGGCGTGTTCATGGGGGCGACCGTCTCCAGCGAGCGCACCGCCGCTGCGGAGGGCGTCCCGGGCGAGCTGCGCCACGACCCGTTCGCGATGCTGCCGTTCGCCGGCTACCACATGGGCGACTACTTCGGGCACTGGCTGTCGATGCGCGACCGGCTCCCCGCGGAGGGGCTGCCGCGGGTGTACTCGGTGAACTGGTTCCGCCGCGGGGAGGACGGCCGGTTCCTGTGGCCGGGTTTCGGGGAGAACTCCCGCGTCATCGAGTGGATCTGCCGGCGCCTGGAGGGGAGCGCCGGCGCCCGCTTCACGCCGCTGGGCAACGTGCCCGCCGACGGGGAGCTCGACCTCGACGGGCTGGACCTGCCCGAGCAGGACCTCGCGGAGCTGTTCGCCCTGGACCCCGCGGCCTGGCTGGCCGAGGCCGACCACCTCGAGGAGTACTTCGCGCGCTTCGGCTCGCGCCTGCCGGCCGAGATCACCGGTCACCTCGACCTGCTGCGCTACCGCCTGTCCGCCGGACAGGCCCTCTGACCCACCGCCGCCGCGTCCCGCCGGGCACCGGGCTCGCCGGGGGGACGCGGCGGCGGTGCACCCGCGGCCGGGGGTTGGCAGGATGGGCCCGGTGAGCGACACCGAGACCACCCCCGCCGCGCCGTGGTGGCGCGACGCCGTCATCTACCAGGTCTACCCGCGCTCGTTCGCCGACGCCGACGGCGACGGCCTGGGCGACCTGCCGGGCATCACCTCCCGCCTGCCGCACCTGGCCGACCTCGGCGCCGACGCCGTGTGGCTGTCCCCGGTGTACCCCTCGCCGCAGAAGGACGCCGGGTACGACGTGGCCGACTACCGCGGCATCGAGCCGGTCTTCGGCACCCTGGCCGACTTCGAGGCGCTGTCCTCGCGCGCCCACGAGCTGGGCCTGCGCGTGGTCATGGACCTGGTGCCGAACCACACCTCCGCCGACCACGCCTGGTTCCGCCAGGCGCTGGCCGCGGCCCCGGGCTCACCGGAGCGGGCCCGCTACGTGTTCCGGGACGGCCGGGGAGAGGACGGCGAGCTGCCGCCGAACTCGTGGCGCTCGGTGTTCGGCGGCTCGGCGTGGACGCGCGCGACGGAACCGGACGGCACCGCGGGCCAGTGGTACCTGCACCTGTTCGACTCCAGCCAGCCGGACCTGGACTGGTCGAACCCGGAGGTCCACGAGGAGTTCGTGGACGTGCTGCGCTTCTGGCTGGACCGCGGCGTCGACGGTTTCCGGGTGGACGTCGCGCACGGGCTCGTCAAGGCCGAGGGCCTGCCCGAGTGGGACCACGACCAGGAACTGCTGAACGGCTCCGCGGCGTCCGGCGAGCGCCCGCCGATGTGGGACCAGGAGGGCGTGCACGAGATCTACCGCGAGTGGCGGCGCGTGCTGGACTCCTACGAGGGCGAGCGCATCCTCGTCGCGGAGGCGTGGGTGACGCCGCCGGAGCGGCTGGCCCGCTACGTGCGCGGGGACGAGATGCACCAGGCCTTCAACTTCGACTACCTGCGCGCGCCGTGGCGGGCCGGAGAGCTCAAGGACGTCGTCGACGCCACCCTGGCCGCGCACGAGGTCGTCGGCGCACCGGCGACGTGGGTGCTCTCGAACCACGACGTGGTCCGCCACGCCAGCCGCCTGGGGTACCCGGCGGGCAGCGAACCCACCTCGGGCGTCGGCCCGGACGACCCGCAGCCGGACGCGGAGCTGGGCCTGCGCCGGGCGCGCGCGGCGACGGTGTTCATGCTGGCGCTGCCCGGCGGGGCGTACGTGTACCAGGGCGAGGAACTCGGGTTGCCGGAGGTGACGACCCTGCCGGCGGAAGTGCGTCAGGACCCGTCGTTCGCCCGCACGGGCGGCGAGGACCGCGGCCGCGACGGCTGCCGGGTGCCGATCCCCTGGGAGGGCGAGGAGCCGTCGTACGGGTTCGGGCCGGGCGACGCGTCGTGGCTGCCGCAGCCGCCGCAGTGGGCGCAGCTGTCGGTGGCGGCGCAGACGGGGGTGGCCGGTTCCACCCTGGAGCTGTACCGCAGCGCGCTGGCGCTGCGCCGCGAGCGCGCGCTGGGGCGCGGTTCCCTCACCTGGGACGAGGAGCTGACCGGCGGCGACGTGCTGGCGTTCCGCACCCGCGGCGTGCTGGTGGTGCTGAACCTCTCGGGCGACCCGGTCGCGCCGCCCGCGGGGGCGCGGCCGCTGCTGGTCAGCGGGGAGCTGGTGGACGGGTCGGTGCCCACCGACACCGCGGCCTGGTTCGCGCTGGACTGACGCCACACCGCGCGCTGGGGGGGGCGGGGACGTCCCCGGCCGCCTCAGCGCGCGAACCCGGCGGGCCCGCCGTCGAGCGCGAAGGCGCGCGTGGCCTCGACGTTGGCCCGCACGAGGCGTTCCCAGGCGGCCGCGTCGCGCCGCAGCCGGCGCCGCCGCACGCGGGTCAGGGCGACCAGGGGGCGCAGGGCCGCTGCGGCGGCGGCCGAGCGGGGCACGCCCAGCTGGTCGGCCAGGTCGTCCCCCAGCATCGCCCGGCAGGCGGCGCGCACCATCGGCCCGGCCAGGCGCGCGGGCACGGGCATCAGGTCGCTCAGCGCACCGGCGAGCGCCTCCAGCCCGGCACGGGTCAGGCGCCGGGAGTCCTCGCTCGGCGGACCGGTCACCGCGGCGATGCGCTCGGCGAGCAGCTGGGCGCCGGCGGTGTCGACGGCCCCGGCCAGCAGGCGCCCGTCGACGCCGAGCAGCAGCCCCAGGTGCCGCCAGTACCGGTACAGCGACTCCTGCTCGTCCGCGGTGAGGTCCAGGCCGAGGGCGGCGTCGGCGTTCATCGTCACGAGGGTGAAGTCGAGCCAGGTGCGGGCCAGGTCGACCTGGTGCAGCGGTACACCAGCCGATCCCCCGTCCAGCGGTTCGCCCGCGCGGCGGAGGGCGCGGCGCACCCGGGCGTGCACGAGCCGCACCTGGGCGGTGGCGACGTAGCCGGGTTCGCCGCGCCACAACCAGCCGGGCACCAGGGCCGCGGCGTTCCACCGCCCGGTGTCGGTGACCCGTTCCAGCGCGCGGGAGGTGAGTTCACCGGTGCCGACCAGGACGGCGGCGGTCCGCGGCGGGGCGTAGGAGTGGATCAGCGCCGCGGCCCCGAGGTCGAGGACGTGCTCGGCGGGGCTGATGGTGAAGTGCGGCAGGGACGCGCTCTCGAGCAGGTCGTCGGGTGCGGCGGCGGTGAGGGTCTCCAGCTCGGTCAGGTACGCGGCGAGGGCCGGCGCTCCGGACAGGTCCCCCAGCGACTCGCGCCCCTCGCGCAGCCCGCGATCCAGCGAGGCACGGTTCCCCGGGTGGGTGGCGAGCTCGGCGACGAGGGCGTCGGCGAGCGGGTCACCCACGTCCGCGAGCTCGGCGATGAGCGCGTCCAGCGCAGCGGCGTCCACGTGACCTCCCCCGTCACCGGAACCGTACCGACCGCGGGGCTCAGGCACCCGCCGCCCTCGCGTCGCCGCTCGTGGTGCCCGGCGGCCGGGGGCCGCGCCAGGCGGCGCCCCCTATCCGCAGACCTCGGCCGATGAGGTGGCGCAGCGCCACCACGGCGGCGGCGGTGGCCAGCTGCCGCCACGTCTGCTCGGCGCTCAGGCGCAGCAGGCCGGCGGCCAGCAGCAGGTCCAGCCCGACGCCCAGGGCGAGCGCGGGGTTCCGGGTGCGCAGCAGGACCGCGACCGCCGCCACCAGCGCTGCGGCGGCCACCCCGAGGGAGAGCAGCGCGGGCAGTTCCGCGGGCGGCCAGCTCACCGCCCGCGCTCCGGAACCGCCGGCCCTGCGGGCGGGTCGCCGTGCCCGGCGTGCTCGCGCTCCTCGGCGACCTGCCGCCGCTCCTCCGCGATCTCCTTGGACAGGAAGTGGTTCAGGGCCGTCCGGATGGCCGCCACCACGGCGAGCTTGCCGAGTTCCTCGAAGCTGGGGGCCACGGCGGTGCGCAGCACGTCGCTGGCGAGCTGGAACTCCAGGCCCAGCGCGAGGAACCGGCCCAGCGTCAGCCGCACGGGCACGAACCGCCGGGAACCGCCGCCGCGCACCGCCACGAGGACGAAACGGGTGAACGCCCACACGGCGCCGACGGCGATGACGATCGCCCCGCACGCCTCGACGAGGGTGACGAGGAAGCCGACGACCTCGCGCAGCAGCTCCTCGGCCTCCTCGGCGTTCACCGCGCGCTCAACTCGCGACCACGCGCAGCGTCTTCATCGACGGGTCGGCCGCGTCGGGAACGAGCATCCCGGCGGCGACGCCGCTGGTGAGGTAGTCCACGACCTCCTGGGAGACGACCTCACCGGGCGCGAGGACGGGCACCCCGGGCGGGTAGGGCGAGGCCATCTCGGCGACGACGCGACCGACGGCGTCCTGGATCGGGACCTGCTCCACGCGCCCGAAGAACGCCTCGCGCGGGGTCATCGCGTTGCGCAGCTGCAGCCCTGCGGGCGTGGGCAGGTCCGCGGCCGGCTGCTGCTCGATCTCCCCGCCCCGCGCGGCGGCGGACAGGCGCTGCAGGGCGTCCACGAGGCGCTGCTCGGTGTCGTCGTCGTCGCCGTGGGTGAGGCGCACCCCGATGCGGCAGGCGTCGGCGGAACCCACGTCGACGTGGCAGGCGGCGCGCAGCCAGTCCCCGGCCTGGTAACCGCTGATGCCCAGGGGCCGCACGTCGATCGTCAGGGCCAGGGGGTCGAGGTCGAAGGCGCCCTGCGGGCGCACCACCTCCCGCCCCATGAGCTCCAGCCCGTCGATGCCGTCCACGGCGGCGCGCACCCGCTCGGCGCGCTGCAGGGCGGTCCCGAGGAGTTCGCGGCCCTGCTCCACCATCTGCCGGCGCCAGCCGTCGAGGGTGAGGTACACCAGCGCGGAGGAACTGGTGGTGCCCAGCAGGTCCTCGCGCTCCTTGAGCACGTCGGGGTCCACCAGGTCGCCCTGGAGGTGGAACACGGAGCTCTGCTCGATCGCCCCGCCCATCTTGTGCACGCTGGTGACGACGACGTCGGCACCGGCGTCCACGCCCCACGCGGGCAGGTCGGGGTGGAAGGGCAGGTGCGCGCCCCACGCCTCGTCCACGATGAGCGGGACGCCGAACTCGTGGCACACGTCGGCCACACCGGCGATGTCGGCGCAGGTGCCCCAGTCGGTCGGGGAGATCAGCAGCATCCCCTTCGCGTCCGGGTTCTCCTCCAGGGCGCGGCGCACGTCGGCCGGCTCCGGCGGGTGCGCCAGGTGCAGGTGGTCGTCGAAGTGCGGGTGCACCCACACGGGTTCGATGCCGGAGACGATGACGCCGGCGATGACGGACTTGTGGGCGTTGCGGGAGATCAGCAGCTTCTCCCCCGGACCGGCCACCGAGATCATCGCGGCCTTCACCGACAGGGAGCTGCCGCAGGTGGAGAAGAACGCCTTCTGCGCGCCCACGGCGTCGGCCATGAGGTCCTCGGCCTGCGAGACGACCCCCTGGGACTCGCGGCGGTCGTCCAGGCCGTTCAGGGTGAGCACGTCGGAGGCGAAGACGCCCTCCCCGACCACCTCGACCACGCGCGGGTCCGCACCACGCCCCTGCTTGTGGCCGGGCGGGCCGTACACGGCGTCCCCCCGCCGCCTGAAGGCCTGCAGAGCCTCGAGCACCGGTGCACGCGAGTGGTCCACAACCATCTCCTCTGGTCGTCCGTGCCGGCGCGGGCGCACCGGCACGTGGAGCGGTACCCACCGACGGCCGGGCCATGCGCCCGCGGGCGGCCCGCGCCGGCCAGGGGTCAGCGCCGACGGGGCGCGGCCGGGTCCAGGACGAGCCGGTACGGGAGCGCCGCGAGGACCCGCTGCCGGCGGGTGAGCACCGGGTCGGCGTGGACGCGCAGCCGCCCGGGCGGGCGCGGTCCCCGCCGCCCGCCGGCGTGCCAGGCGTCGAGCGCGGCGGCGCTGCGGTGCAGGGCGGCCACGGCGCTGTCGGGGTCGACCAGGTCGTCGTGCCCGTGGTCGCCGTGGGGGCCGGTCCTGTCGAGGTGCTCGCGCACCAGCTGCAGGCGCAGGTCGCGGGCGAAGCGTCGCGCCCCGTCGCCCAGCCCGGCGGGATCGGCGGGTTCGCGCTGGTCGCGCACCTCGTCCAGGACCGCCACGGACAGCTCGGAGTCGTGGGTCCAGGAACGGCGGTTGAGGTTGTCGCTGCGCACGCAGGCCCACACGTCGTCGACGACGCTGACCTTGGAGTGGACGTAGACCGGCTCGCCCCGGTGGTTCTCCACGTCGAAGACGTGGACGCGGTCCCCGCCGGCCTCGCGCAGCACCCGCAGGGCGTCCACCTGGCCCAGCAGCAGGGGCGGCGCCGCGATCCCGCCGCGCTTGGGTTCACGGGGCACGAGGACGACCAGCTGGAGCTGCGGGGCGGTGCTCAACGCGTCGGCGAAGACCTGCACGACCTGCCGCGACCAGAGGAACTGCTCCTCCACGTAGACCAGCCTGCGGGCCCGGCGCAGCGCCTTGGCGTGGGCGGCGGCGATGCTGAACTCCCCCTCGGGGGCGAAGGGGTAGCGGGGCCGGCGCGGCGGGTAGGTCCGCAGCAGCTGCACCGCGCAGGAGCCGCTCCCGCCCGGCACCGGCGGGGGCGCCGGCTGCTGCGGGGGCAGCGGTGCCGGGCGCTGCCGCAGCCGGCGCACCGCGCGGCGCACCAGGTCGCCGGACGCCTGCCAGGGCAGCAGGGACAGCGGCGCGCGGTCCTCCCAGCGCTCGCGGAACACGGTCTCGACGTCCGCCACGGCGGGGCCGCGGACCTCGGTGTGGATGTCGTGCCAGGAGGGGTTGGGGCCGTACGCCTTCCCGAAGGCGAGCGGCTGCGGGTCCCCGGCGTGGGTGGCGTCGTCGCGGCGGCTGTGGGCGGGGTCCAGGCTGCCGACGAAGGCGACGTCGTCGTCCGGCCGGCCGGCGTACCGGACGACGAAGAACTTCTGGTGGTGGCTGCCGGCACTGCGCACCCGCTGGTCCAGGACGACCTGCGCACCTCCCCGCACCCGCTGGGCGAGGTGGCGGCGGCGCGTGGGCGCCAAGCGCTGCCACTCCCGCGGCGAGCGCCACACCAGCCCCTTCACCAGGGCCCCGCGCTCCGCGGCGGCGGTGAGGGCCTCGGCGACCGTGGGTCCGTGCTCGGTGAGCCGCTGGTCCGGGTCGCCCTGCCAGTCGGCGAAGAGCACCAGGTCCCCCTCGCCCGCGGCGGCCAGCGCGGCCGACAGCGCCGGGAAGTACGTCGCACCGTCGACGAGGGGACGCACCCTGTTTCCCCGGCTCCACGCCGGCAGGCGGGTGGCGTCGTTGCCGCGCTCGGCGGCGGTGAGGAACCAGCGCTCGGCGGTGCGGTCGCGGTCGGCGGGGGCGGCGGTGGTCGGGCGGGGCTCCACCTGCGGGGAGACTGCCACGCCAGGGGTGTTCCGGCCACCCGCGGCGGGAGCTCGCCCGGTGCGCCGGGCGCGGCGACGGCCGCGCGGTCAGGGGACGGTGTACCCGTCGGCGCGGACCTGCAGCTGACCGTCGGCCGGGTCGGTGGCGAGGACGAGCACCACCCGGCGGCGGCTCTCCGCCGGCACGTAGGTCACCGTCGCCGCGGCCTCCGCCAGCGTCTGGTCGCCGGAGACGACCTCCCCGGTGACCTGGACGTCCTGGGCGGTGCGCCCGCCGCTGTTGACCAGGTCGACCTGCACGACGAAGCCACCGGGTGCCCGGCGCACGTCCTGCACCTCCGCCCGCAGGTGGGGTGCGGAGCCCCGGGTGAGCGCTTCGTGGCCGAGGTGGGCCAGCAACGCCAGCACCAGGGCCCCCCCGAGGGCGCCCAGGGCCGCCTCCAGGCGGTTCAACCGCCCGCGCGCCCCGGGCTGCCCACCCCCACCGGGCTGCTGCTCCTGCTGTTCCACGGTCCCCTCCTCCTCACCAACGGCCACGCCCCTCGAGCGGCCGCCCGGTCAGACGACCAGCCTGGCGGCCGCCGCACCGACACCGGCCGGCAGCGCCAGCACCACCGTCTCCATCACGGCCTGCGACAGCGCGGTGCCGTCGAAGCGGCCGAAGGTCCACAGCAGGTACGCGCTCACCGCCAGGGCGGTGAGGTGGGCGACCAGCGTCCAGGCCACCAGCACCTTCCAGGTGCCGCCCTGCAGCGTCCCGGTGCCGCGGAACCGCAGGCCGTAGACGAAGGCGTGCATCAGGACCAGTTCGAAGACGATCAGCGCGACCCCGTGCAGGGGCCTCATCTGGGCCGCGATGAGGACCACCTCCTCCGTGGGCGCGATGTTCGCCGCGACCACCACGGCACCGGCCGTCATGAGGAACCCCTCGCGCCACTGCGCGTGCTGCTTGCGGGCCCGACGGCGTTCCGCGCCGAGCTGCGAACGGGCGAAGGACGCCCCGATGGCCGCCGGGACGGCTTCCAGCGCCACCACCGACACCGCGGTCTGCCAGCCCCGCCACGGTTCGACCACCGCCAGGAGCCAGAGGACGGCGACGGCGGCCGCGACGCCCGCCAGCAGCGCGACGCCGGCGTCGATGACGGCGTCGAGCGCACCGATGCGCTCCTCGTTCACGAAGCCGAAGTAGTGCGCCAGCCCGATCGACAGCAGGACGCCGGCCAGCACGAGCAGGAGCAGGCGCACCCGGCTGATGCTGACGGCCAGCGACCACACCTCCATGGTCATGAAGATCGGCAGGGCGAAGAGCACCGCACCGGCGAGCGCGCGGCCCAGCCCGCGCAGCACCTCGGCGGTGCTCACGCCCTGCACCGCCCCGTCCGCCACGCCGTCCGCCACGCCACCTCCTCCGTCCCGAACCGTTCCCGCCCCTCCGGTACCCGGATCAGACGGTGACGACGACCTTGCCGACGGCCTCGCCGGACTCCAGGCGTGCGAACGCCTCGTGGGCGTCGGTCAGCGCGTGCACCGAGTCCACCTCGGGCGCCAGGTCGGCCAGTTCGCAGAACCGCAGCAGCCGCTCGAACTCCTCGCGGGTGCCCATCGTGGAACCCAGCACGCGCAACTGCCGGAAGAACACGTTCTCCAGCATCGCCGGCGCGTCCCCGCCGGTGGTGGCGCCGGAGACGACGATCGCGCCGCCGGGCTTCAGCGCCTGCACGGAGTGCTTCCACGTGGCCTTCCCGACGGTCTCGAAGACGGCGTCGACGCGTTCGGGCAGCCGCTCCCCCGCCGCGAACGTGGCCGCCGCCCCCCAGGAGGCGGCCTTCGCCAGCCGTTCCGGCGAGCGGCCGGTCACCCACACCCGCAGCCCCGCCGCCGCGCCCAGGGCGATGAGGGCGTTGGACACCCCGCCCGCGGCGCCCTGCACGAGCACGGTCTGGCCGGGCACGGCGCGCGCCTGGGTGAAGAGCATCCGGTAGGCGGTCAGCCACGCGGTGCCCAGGGACGCGGCGCGCTCGGAGGACCACCCGGCGGGTCGGGGCAGCAGGTTCCGCGCCGGGACCCACACGTGCTCGGCGAGGGTTCCGGGGTGCAGCTCGGACAGCAGGGTGCGGCGCGGGTCCAGGGTCTCGTCGCCGCGGAAGTCGGGGTCGGAGACGACGGCGTGCACGACGACCTCGGTGCCGTCGTCGGTGGTGCCGGCGGCGTCGCAGCCGAGCACCATCGGCAGCCGCTCGGGCGGCAGGCCCACCCCGCGCAGGCTCCACAGGTCGTGCCGGTTCAGGGCGGCGGCGCGCACCGCGACCCGCACCCAGCCCGGCGGCGGCTCGACGGCGGGCGCATCGCCCACCTCCAGCGCGGACAGCGGGTCGTCGGGCGAACTGCGGACGGCGCGGGCGGCGAGCACGGGCGCGACGCTAGCGCCGCGGGCGCGCACCGGCACGGGCGCGCACCGGCACGGGCGCGGTGCCGTCCTGGGTAGCCTCCGGGCGTGAGCGAGCTCAGCCCCCTGCTGCCCGTCCTGGACGTCAGCCCCGTCCCCGACGCCGCCGACGTGTTCACCGCACCGAACCTGCCGGGCTGGCGGCCGCGGCTGTTCGGCGGTCAGGTGCTGGGCCAGGCGACGGTGGCGGCCTCGCGCACCGTGCCCGCGGACCGGCCGGTGCACTCGCTGCACGCCTACTTCCTGCGCCCGGGCGACCCGGAGGTGCCGGTGCACTTCGCGGTCGAGCGGTTGCGCGACGGGCGCTCCTTCTCGGCGCGGCGGGTGCAGGCCCTGCAGAACGGGGTGGCGATCCTGTCGGGCATCGCGTCGTTCCAGTCCCCGGCGCAGGGTCTGGAGCACGCCGACCCGGCGCCGGACGTGCCGGAGCCGGAGGAGCTGACCAGCGACCTGGAGCTGCTGGACGCCGTGGACCACCCGGCGGCCCGGCAGCTGGGGCGCGGCCGCCTCACCGACGTGCGGCACGTGGAACCGGCGATCTACCTGCGCCCGGGTGAGGAGCGCACCGCCCGGCAGGCGGTGTGGATGCGCCTGGACGGGCGCCTGCCGGACGACGAGGTGGTGCACCGGGCGGCGCTGGCGTACGCGTCGGACTTCACGGTGCTGGAGCCGGTGCTGCGCCGGCACGGCCTGGTGTGGGCGACGCCGGGGCTGAACGTGGCGAGCCTGGACCACGCCATGTGGTGGCACCGGCCCGCGCGCGCCGACGAGTGGTTCCTGTACGTGGCGCAGAGCCCGACCGCGGGCGGGGCGCGGGGGCTGTCCACGGCGCGCGTGTACGACCGGCAGCGACGCCTGGTGGCCTCGGTGGCGCAAGAGGGGATGCTGCGCCTGCCGTGAGCGGGACCGTCGAGTGGCGCCGGCACGGCGGTCAGAGGATGATGTGACGTGCATCACAGAGCGACGGAGCTCCTGAGGAGGCAGGTCATGGTCACCGCGATGCACGTCCTGCAGCACCACCGCCACCACCGGCACCACCCGCCGTGCACCCCGCGGCACTGCTGCGGGTCGCGGCGGATCGCGGCCGCAGCCGCCTGGGCCGACCGCGTCCTCAGCCGCCACGCGCAGCGGCGGCGGAACTGACACCCGCCGCACACGGCGAGGCCGGCACCGGCCGGACGCAGCAGAGCCCGCACCACCGGTGGTGGTGCGGGCTCCGTCGCGCGAGCGTCAGTCGCGGGTGAGCTTGCGGTACGTCACGCGGTGCGGGCGGGCGGCGTCCGGGCCGAGGCGCTCGACCTTGTTGGCCTCGTAGCCGGCGAAGTTGCCCTCGAACCAGTACCAGTTCGCCGGGTTCTCCTCGGTGCCCTCGTACGCGAGGATGTGGGTGGCGACGCGGTCCAGGAACCAGCGGTCGTGGCTGACGACCACGGCGCAGCCGGGGAACTCCAGCAGGGCGTTCTCCAGCGAGCCGAGGGTCTCGACGTCCAGGTCGTTGGTGGGCTCGTCCAGCAGCAGGACGTTGCCGCCCTCCTTGAGCGTCAGCGCGAGGTTCAGGCGGTTGCGCTCACCGCCGGAGAGCACGCCGGAGGGCTTCTGCTGGTCCGGGCCCTTGAACCCGAACGCGGAGACGTACGCGCGCGAGGGCATCTCCTGGTTGCCGACCTGGATGAAGTCCAGGCCGTCGGAGACGACCTCCCACAGCGTCTTCTTCTCGTCCAGGCCGCCGCGGGACTGGTCCACGTAGGACAGCTTGACGGTGTCGCCGATCTTCAGCTCGCCGCCGTCGAGCGGTTCCAGACCGACGATCGTCTTGAACAGCGTGGTCTTGCCGACGCCGTTGGGACCGATGACGCCGACGATGCCGTTGCGCGGCAAGGAGAAGGACAGCCCGTCGATGAGGGTCCGCTCGCCGAAGCCCTTCTTGAGGTTCCTCGCCTCGATGACCGTGCTGCCCAGGCGCGGGCCGGCGGGGATCTGGATCTCCTCGAAGTCGAGCTTGCGGGTGCGCTCGGCCTCGGCGGCCATCTCCTCGTAGCGCGCCAGGCGGGCCTTGGACTTCGTCTGGCGGCCCTTGGCGTTGGAGCGGACCCACTCCAGCTCGTCCTTCAGCCGCTTCTGCAGCTTGGCGTCCTTCTTGCCCTGCACGTCCAGGCGGGCAGCCTTCTTCTCCAGGTAGGTGGAGTAGTTGCCCTCGTACGGGTAGGCGCGGCCGCGGTCCAGCTCGAGGATCCACTGGGCGACGTTGTCGAGGAAGTAGCGGTCGTGGGTGACGGCCAGGACGGCGCCGGGGTACTTCGCCAGGTGCTGCTCCAGCCACGTCACGGACTCCGCGTCCAGGTGGTTGGTGGGCTCGTCCAGCAGCAGCAGGTCCGGCTGCTCCAGCAGCAGCTTGCACAGCGCCACGCGGCGCTTCTCGCCGCCGGAGAGCACCGAGACGTCGGCGTCGCCCGGCGGGCAGCGCAGCGCGTCCATGGCCTGCTCGAGCTGGGAGTCCATGTCCCACGCGTTGGCGTGGTCGAGGACCTCCTGCAGCTCGCCCATCTCGGCCATGAGCTCGTCGGTGTAGTTCGTCGCCATCTCCTCGGCGATCGCGTTGTAGCGGTCCATCTTCACCTTGAGCTCGCCCAGGCCGTCCTGGACGTTCTCCAGGACGGTCTTGGACTCGTCCAGCTTCGGCTCCTGCATGAGCATGCCCACGCTGAAGCCCGGCGCCAGCCGCGCCTCGCCGTTGGAGGGCTGGTCCAGACCGGCCATGATCTTCAGGACGCTCGACTTGCCGGCGCCGTTGGGGCCGACCACCCCGATCTTGGCCCCGGGGTAGAAGGAGATGGAGACGTCGTCCAGGATGACCTTGTCCCCGTGCGCCTTGCGCGCCTTCGACATGACGTAGATGAATTCCGGCACGGGGCCAGGCTAGTCGAGACGGCGGCGGGCGCGCTCCGCCGTGGGTAGGGTGCCCTCGCTGGCCTCCGTAGCTCAGTGGATAGAGCACCGGACTTCTAATCCGACGGTCGCAGGTTCGAATCCTGCCGGGGGCGCCGCCGCGACCCGCTCCACCCCGCACGCCCGGGAACGCGCAGGAGGACCGCACCCGGCGGGTGCGGTCCTCCTCATCGCTCGTGCGCCGTCAGAGGTTGGCGCCGGGCCGCTCCTCGTCCACGGCGGGGCGCGCCTCGCTGTGCGCGGTGCGGTCCTGCAGCGCGTCGTCGTTGAGCTCCTCGCCCTCGGCCAGGCCCCCGGTGGTGGCGGGCGTGGTGGCCGTCGTGGTGGTGGACGTGGTGGCCGGCTGGGTGCGCAGGGACTCCTCGGCCGCCTCGCGCGCCTGCTCCTTGCCCTTGTTCTCGGCCACCTTGGAGGCCGCGGCCGCCGCCGCGCCGACCGTGGCGGCCACCCCGGCCGCCAGGCCCGCCTTGGCGACGCCACCCATGCCCTCGTTCGCGGGGGTGGTGGCCACGCCCGTGGTGGCGATCTGCTGGGTGAGGGCCTTGACCCGCGCCCCGGCACCCTGCTCGACGTTCAGGTTGGACTCCAGCAGGACCGCGACCCGCTCCGCGCCGCGGGCGCGGGCGTGGATCACGAGGGTCTCGTAGACGGCCTGCTCGTGGTACTCGGTCTCCAGGGCGCCGGCGAGGATGACCGCGTCGACGAGGGAGTCGTCGGTCTTCTTCAGGTTGGCCTTGGCCTCGGCCGCCAGCGCCTTCGTCACCGGGCACGGGGAGTCGTCGACCTCCTCGCCCAGCAGGGCGAAGCACTGCTCGATGGTCTCGATCTGCACGCGGGTCTCCGCGGCGTGCTCGCGCAGCAGCTGCTTCAGCTCCGGGCGCTGTGCGGCGTCCTCGAGGTCGCCGAGCATCTCCAGGGTGTCCCGCTCCATGGTCAGCGCCGCCCCCAGCTTGTAGCTGAAGATCTGCTCGGGGCTGTTCAGTCGCTCGAACATCGTTCGCTCCTCCTCGTGGTGGGGTCCGCTGTCCTCGCGCATCAACCTGGCACGACTGGCGCGGTGCCGCATCCGGCCGGGCACGCGGGCGCCGCCGCCCGTACGGTCGCCGACGGTGCGTGAGCGCACCGCCGATCCGACGAGCACTGCCGACCCGACGACGTGACGGAGAGAACCGTGCCCCTGCCGCTGAGCCCCACCACGACGATCACCGCCGCCGGCGGGGGGATCGAGATGCCGCTGATCGGCCTGGGCACCTGGCAGGCCACCGGCGAGACCGCCCACCGCGCGGTCCGCGAGGCGCTGGAGCTCGGCTACCGCCTCGTGGACACCGCCACCATGTACGGCAACGAGGCCGAGGTCGGTGCCGCCGTGCGCGGCAGCGGCCTGGACCGCTCCGAGGTGTTCGTCACCACCAAGCTGCGCCAGAACCAGGCCGGCAGCGAGCGCGAGGTGGTGCGTGAGAGCCTGCGCCTGACGGGCCTGGACGTGCTGGACCTGTGGCTGGTGCACTGGCCGCCCGGCGGGCTCGCCCGCCCGGACACGTGGGAGCGGTTCGTCGAGGCCCGCGAGCAGGGCCTGGTGCGCGCGATCGGCGTCAGCAACTACAGCGTCGCGCAGATCGACGAGCTGATCGCCGCGACCGGTGTCGCCCCGGCCGTGAACCAGGTCCGGTGGGGCCCGGCGCTGCACGACGCGGACCTGCTGCGCGCGCACGCCGAGCGCGGCGTCGTGCTGGAGGGCTACAGCCCGTTCAAGGCCACCGACCTGGACGCGGCCCCGCTCGTGGAGGCGGCCGCGGCGCACGGGGTCAGCACCCGGCAGGTCGTGGTGCGCTGGCACCTGCAGCACGGCGTGGTGGTCATCCCCAAGTCCGCCGACCGCGAGCGGATGGCCGCCAACCTCGACGTCCTCGGCTTCGAGCTGACCGGCGAGCAGGTCGCCGCGATCGACGCGCTGGGCGGGGCCTGAGCCGGGGCGGACCGGCGGCCTGCACGGGGGTCAGCTGACCAGGACCCGCCACTCCTGCCCGCCCAGCTCCACCACGTCCCCGTCGGCGAGCTGGCGGCCGCGGCGGTCGTCGACCTCGCCGTTGACGCTGACCTCCCCGGCGGTGAGGACCTCGCGCGCCTCGCCGCCGGACCCCACGGCACCGGCCAGCTTGAGGAACTGCCCCAGGCGGACGGTGCCGACGACCTCCACGTCGCGCTGCGTGCTCACGCGCCGGGCACCTCCTCGTCGTCCAGGGCGAGCGCGTCGAGCACCGCGGCGATGCGGCGGGCGTCGGCGCGCGTGAGGCGCTCGGGGACGGCCACCTCGGCGCGGCCGCCGTCGCGCAGCGGGATGGTGTGCCGCAGCAGGCCGGCGCCCGCGGCCGGGTCCGCCACCGCCGCGTCGAGCGGCACGTCCTCGACGACCTCGGCGTCCACCGCGGCGCCGTCCCCGCCGGCGGGGCCCGGGGTGGGGACGTTCACCGACGCGTCGCCGGTGAGGAAGGTGCGCAGGCGCTCCACGCCCTGCGCGGCCAGGCGCTCGGCGCCCGGGTCCAGCCGCCCCTGGCGCAGCACCTCGCGCAGCACCGCGTCGATCGACGCGTTCTGCTTGCCGCCCCTGCTCTGGTTGCCGCCGTCGCCCACCGGGTGCTCCTCGTCCTCGTCGTGTCCACCGTCTGCTCGGGCCACAGCCTCGCACCTGCCGCGGCCTCGCTCCTCCCCCGTGCGGCCGGGACGGGATCGACCTAACGTCGCGGGCATGACGGACACCCCCGAGAAGATCGTCTACACCGCCCGCGTCACCACGACCGGCGGGCGCCGCGGCGGCCGCGCCGTCTCCGACGACGGCGCCCTGGACGTGGTGCTGCAGGCCCCGAAGGAGGTCGGCGGCCCCGGTGGCGGCACCAACCCGGAGCAGCTCTTCGCCGCCGGTTACGGCGCGTGCTTCCAGGGCGCGATGGGGCTGGCCGCCAAGGAGCAGGGCGTGGACGCCTCGGCGTCGACCCTGCACCTGGAGGTCGGTTTCGGCCCCGAGGGCGAGAGCTACGCGGTCACCGTGACGATCCGCGCCAGCGTGGAGGGCCTGAGCACCGAGCAGGTGCAGCGGCTGCTGGAGCGCACCCACGAGCTGTGCCCGTACTCCAAGGCCACCCGCGGCAACGTGCCGGTGACCCTGGTGGCCGAGCAGGCCTGAGCGGCCGGCCCCCTCCCCGCCGGGGAGGGGGCCGGCCCTCAGCCGGCCAGGTGGCCCTCAGCCGGCCAGGTGGCCCCAGTCGCGCTCCAGCTCGCACCACGGCCCGCTCGCGGCGACCCGGCCGTCCACGAGGACGACGACGCGGTCGGCGGCCGCCAGCGCCGAGCGCTTCGAGCTCGAACCCAGCACCGTGGTCCCCCGGCGGCGCAGCGCCCCCCACAGCTCCACCTCGGTGCGCGCGTCCAGCGCGGAGGAGACGTCGTCGGCGACCAGCAGGTCCGCGCCGGCGGCCAGGGCCCGCGCCAGCGCCAGGCGCTGCACCTGCCCGCCCGACAGCCGCACCCCCCGGTGCCCCACCAGCGCGTCCGGGCCGCCCGCGGCGGCCACGTCCTGCTCCAGCCGCGCGTCGGCCAGCGCGGGCCCCAGCCGCGGCAGCGCCGCGGCGTGGTCGAGGGTGGCGTTGCCGGCGAACGAGCCCGACAGCACCCTCGGCAGCTGCGCCACGTACGAGACCCGCCCGGGGCGCAGGAACACCTGCGGGTCCTGCACCTGCGCACCGTTCCAGCGCAGCGAGCCCTCGTGGTCGGCGAGCCCGGCCAGCGCCGCCAGCAGGCTCGACTTGCCCGAGCCGACCCGGCCCGTCAGCAGCACCAGCTCCCCGGCACGCACCCGCAGGTCGACGTCCGCGACGCCCACGGTGCCGTCGTCGTGCACGGCGCTGAAACCGCGCAGCTCCAGCTCGCGCAGCGGCCGGCGCGGTGCCGGGTCCGGCACCGGGGCGGTGCCGGCGACGAGGTCCACCCCGGCGGGCGGTTCCAGCACGTCGGCGCGCCCGGCCAGGGCCGCCACCGCCCGCAGCCACTCCCGCGCCACCGGCGCCTCGGTGACCACGGCACCGGCGACCTGCCCGTAGTAGGAGGAGCCCGCCACCGCCGTGGACACCAGCAGCGCCGTGGCCAGGCCCCAGGTGCCGCGCAGGTGCAGCCACCAGGTGGCGACCAGCCCCAGCTGCACGAGCACGACGGGCACGCCCTCCAGCACCGCCCGCACCCGGAACTCGCGCACCGAGGCGCGCACCCGGGCGTCGTCGACGCGGTGCAGGTGGGCCAGCACCGCGGGGGCGGCGGCGGCCAGCTTGACCGTGCGGGCGGCGTCCACCGCCGAGCCGAGGGAGCGGCCGAAGCGGGCGCGCGCGTCCCCCGCGCCCGCCGCGCTGCGCCCGGCCACCCCGGCGCCGGCCACGGACACCAGCGCCGAGCAGGCCATCACCGCCGCCACGACGGCACCGGCACCGGCGGTGCCGGCCAGCAGCGAGGTCACCACCACGACCACGCACCCCAGGACGACGTCCACCCACCGGTCGACGTAGAGGACGAAGCGGTCGGAGTCCAGGCACCGGGCCGTGACCTCCCCCGGCGGCACCCGCGGCAGGCGGTGCTGGCGGGTCTGCCCGGCCAGGACCGCGCAGCGGGCCCGCAGCGCCACCGCGTTCCACCAGGAGAAGTAGACGCGCAGGGCCCCGCACAGCGCGAACGGCCCGGCCAGCAGCGCCACGCACACCGCCAGCGCGGCCGGCCACACCCCCGCGGCGCTGCCGGTGCCCGCCCGCTCGGACGCGCCGGCCACCACGTGGCCCCACAGCGCGCCCGTCACGGCGCCGTGGGCACCGAGCAGCGACATCGCCAGGAACAGGACGGCCCCCACCAGGCCCCAGCGCCGGTGCAGGGTGATCGCCCGCAGCACCGTGCGCGCCAGGCGGGGCGACGGCTCCGGCACGGCCGGGCGCGGCCGGCGCGCGGCGGGGACCGCGGGCCCGGGCCCCGGTCCCGCGACCGGCTCCTGCTCCGGGTCCGGGTCCGGGTCCGGGTCCGGGTCCACGAGCGGGTCCACGGTCCCCGCGGCGGCGAGCAGGTCGGCGAACGGCCCGGGGGCCGCGGCCAGGCGCGCCCGAGGACCGTGCTGCACCAGCCGGCCGCCGTCCAGGACCGCCACCGCGTCGGCGCGCCGGGTGGTGCTGAGCCGGTGCGCGATGAGCAGCCCGGTGCGCCCGGCAAGCAGGCGCTCGGCGGCCGCGGTGACGCGGTGCTCGGTGACCGGGTCCATGCGGGCCGTCGCCTCGTCCAGGACGACGACGCGCACGTCGCGCACCAGCAGCCGCGCGAAGGCGACCAGCTGCTCCTCACCGGCCGACAGGACCGTGCCCCCCGGCCCCAGCGGGGTGTCCAGCCCGTCCGGCAGGGCCCGCACCCACTCCCGCAGCCCGAGGGCGTCCACCGCCTCCTCCACGACGGCGCGCGGCACCGCCGTGGTCAGGGTGATGTTCTCGGCCAGCGTCGCGGCCAGCAGCTCGGTGCGCTGGGTGACGACGCCGACGGCGCCGCGCAGGGCGTGCAGGTCCACCTCGCGCACGTCGCGGCCCCCGACGAGCACCGCACCGGCGGGCGGCTCGACGGCGCGGGAGAACAGCGACGCCAGGGTCGACTTGCCCGAGCCGCTGCGCCCCACCAGCGCGCACGTCGTGCCCGCGGGCACCTCCAGGTCCACCCCGCGCAGCGCGAACCCGCCCCCGGGGTAGGCGAAGTCCAGAGCCCGCACCCGCAGGGCCAGCGGGCCGGCCGGCAGCTCCAGCCCGCCCGCCGGCTCCGCCGGTGCTGTCAGCAGCGCCCGGATCCGCTGCAGCGCGCCCAGCCCGGCCTGCACCTCGGGCAGCCGGTCGCTGACCTGGGTGAGGCCCCCGACGAAACCGGCCATCAGCAGCCACGTCGTGACCAGGTCCGCCACGCCGAGGTCGCCGCGCAGCACGAGCGCGACACCGCCCAGCACCAGCGAGACCAGCAGCAGCGACAGCACCAGCGCCGTGCGCAGCCCCACCGAGGACGCGACCCGGTTGGTGGCCAGCACGGCCCGCAGCACCACCGCCGAGCCCCGCGCGTAGCGGCGCAGCACGTACGGGCGCCCCAGGCTGGAGCGCACGTCGTCGCGGGCGGCGACCGCCTCCTCCAGCTCGGCGGCGTGGTCGGTCCAGGCGGCCTCCTCGGCGAGCTTGCGGCGGGCGACCTCCGCCGTCAGCGGGCGCGCCACCAGCAGCGCCGCGGCCGCCACGAGCGGGAACGCGATCCACGCCGGCCACCACGTCAGCCCCGCCACCACCCACGCCAGCGACGAGCGCAGCAGGGCGCGCGCCAGGTGCCAGCCCGTCTCCCGCAGCAGCCGCGCCAGCTGCCGCGGGTCGTCGTCGACGCGGTCGAGGACCTCCCCGACGGCCTGCTCCGCCAGCACCGGCAGCGGCTGGGCCAGGGCCGCCTCCAGCAGGTCCGCGCGCAGGCGCCCCTCGGCGCGGCCCACGCGGGTGGCGAACACCGTGCGCCCGGCGGTGTCCAGGACCCCGGCCCCCACGAGGAGCACCGCCAGCGCCGCCACGAGCGCGGGCCGGGGGTCCTCCGCCAGGCGCCCGGTCACGACGGTGCCCAGGGTCTCCCCCACCGCGGCCAGCACGGCCAGCGCTCCCGCCACCGCCACGCGCGGTCCGGCCAGCCGCGACGCCGTCAGGCTGCGGGCGTCCCGGCCCGCGCCGGGGCGCGCGCGGTCCGGGACGGCGCGCTGCGGCGGCGCCTGCGAGGAGGTGAGCACCCGCCGACGCTATCCGCGCCCCCGGACGCCCCTCCTCCCCTTTTCCGCCCCGCCGGCCACGCACCCGCCGGCGGCACCGCTCAGGCGGCCTGGGCCAGGTACTCGTCCCAGCGGGGGTCCGCCTGCTCGGCCCCGCGCACCGCCCACGACGCCCCGCGCGGGGCCCCGGGGCGGAACGGCAGCGCCCAGCCCATCTCCTCCGGGGTCCGGTTCCCCTTGGCGTTGTTGCAGCGCACGCAGCAGGCCACGAGGTTCTCCCACGTGTCCGGCCCGCGGCGGCTGCGCGGCAGCACGTGGTCCACCGTGGTGGCGTGACCGCGGCAGTAGGCGCAGCGCTGGTGGTCGCGGCGCAGCACCCCGCGCCGGCTGACCGGGACCACCGACCCCCGCGGCACCCGCACGTAGCGGGTCAGCAGGATCACCGACGGCCGTTCCAGGCTCACCGTCGCACCCACCACCGGATCCGCGTCGGCCAGCACCACCGACGCCTTCCCGGCGAGGACGAGGACGAGCGCCCGGCGGAAGGACACCACCGCGAGCGGTTCGTAACCGGCGTTCAGCACGAGGGTTCTCACGACCACCTCCACGGACGACGAGAGGCGCCGTCCCCGGTGGGGACGACGCCTCTGGGAGCGACGACGTGCGCGGTGGGATGCACGTGCTGGCGCACGTGCGCGCACCGGCGCACCGCGGGCACCCCCACTGTCATCGGGGGCAGGTACGGACGTGGCGCGGAGGAGCGCGCGCGCTGCACGGCCGTCGGACTGGACACGCTCGCCTCCGCTCCCGCTGTCGTCGTGACCGCACTGTACGTCGCGCGGGGGCGCTGGGACACGTGTTTCGTCCTGGTGCGACTCCGTGGGGTTCCCGGGTGCGGGCGTCGGCGGGTGCTGCGGTGCCGCCGGGCCGAGGCCCGCTCCGCGCGGTGGTGCGGTCGAAGGGAGGTGGGGTGCTCTCGTCGACGGGCGTCCGGAGCCCGCCCTCCGCACCCGGGTGGGGTGCGCACCCGGTCGCGGGCGGAGAGCCCGGCGACGAGAGCACCCCACCTCCCGGGCGTGAACGCGCTCCGGGCCCGGACCCGGACCCGGACCCGGACGTGGAACGGGCCCGGCACCTCGCAGGAGGTGCCGGGCCCGGTCTGAGGGGGCGTCGTCAGGCGACGGGCGCCACGCGGCCGAAGACCGCGGAGTCGCTCCACACGGAGCGGAGCTGGACGGGCTTGCCGCTGCGGGGGGCGTCCCACATCATCCCGTCGCCGGCGTAGATGCCGACGTGGTACGCGCGGCCGCCGTCGGTGAAGAAGACCAGGTCGCCGGCCACGGCCTCGCCGCGGGAGATGCGCGCGCTGGCGCCGAGCTGCGCGTTGGCGGTGCGCGGCACGGAGATGCCGACCTGGCGCAGGACGTAGCTCGTGTACCCGGAGCAGTCGAAGCCGGCCGGGGTGGTGCCGCCGTACACGTAGGGCACACCCGCGTAGTCGTCGGCCACGGCGAGGATCTGCTGACCCAGCGACGGGGCGGGGGCCGGGGCGGGCGGCGCCTCGACCACGGGGGCCGGGGCGGGGGCGACCGCCTGGACGGCGGGGACCGCCCGGGCGGCGTCGAGGACGGCCTGGTCGACCGAGGCCTCCACGACGGGCGCGTCGACGGCGCTGCGGGTGCTGCGCTCCACGACCACCGGCGGGGGCGGCGGCGCGGGGGTCGGCACCGTGCTGAAGGCGGCCAGGGTGGTGACCACACCCGCCGTGGCGGGTGCGGAGACCACGCCGACGGCGGTGGTGCCGAAGGCGGAGTCGACGGCGGTGGTCAGCTCAGCGCTGACGGCGGTGCTCACCGTGCCGACGGCCGCGGGGGCCGCGGCGGGGGCGGCACCGGCCGGCACCGCGACGGTGACGAGCAGCCCGCCGGCGGCGGCGACGACGGCGCCGGCGCGGCCGGCGTCACCGGCACGGCGGCCGATGGCGTCGCCGAGGTCGGTCAGGGGCGTGCGGGGACGGACGGGCGCGCGGTGGCGCGCCGGGACGCGAGTCGTCAAGGTGGTGTGCCTCTCCGACGCCTGCGAGGTGAGCTGTCGGGTTCGGGCGGGAGTATCGCCCGGCCGGTTCTCACCGGCTTCACCCCAAGGACGCTCACCCCGGCCTGGCTGGCCGTCGGATCACGCCCGGGAAATTGGTTCCCCCGTCCCTGCCACACGTGTGCGTGGGACCTCGACGCGGTGGCAGGGCTCGGCGTCCGTGCGAGGGCTCCCGCGTGAACGTTCACGGAAGCGGGTGGACCATAACCCCTCCGGCCCCCCGATGTCACGACCCGGTGACGTCCACGTGGCAGTCGCGTGACGAACCGGCGTCGAGCGTGCTGCGGCGCTCAGCCCCGCGCGGCCACGAACAGGTGCGAGGCCTCGGCGGTGCTCAGCTCCAGCACCGCGTCCCCCAGGGCCACCTCGTACCCGCTCGCCGAGGCCTTGACGACGACCTCCGCGCCCGGTCGCAGCCCCGCCCCGGCGAAGCGGGCCAGCAGCTCCACGTCGGTCTGCAGCGGCTCGCCCAGGCGGCGCACCACGACGGGCGCGCCGTCCGCGCCGGCCGTCGTCAGGGGCTGCACGCCGGTGCGGAAGTCCTCGGTGGACGCGACCTCGCCGAGCTCCTCCAGCCCGGGGATCGGGTTGCCGTACGGGGAGGAGTGGGGGTGGTCGAGGATGTCGACGAGGCGCTTCTCGACCTCCTCGGAGATGACGTGCTCCCAGCGGCACGCCTCCTCGTGCACCAGCGACCACTCCAGCCCGATGACGTCGGTGAGCAGCCGCTCGGTGAGCCGGTGCTTGCGCATGACGCGCATCGCCTTGGTGCGGCCGGTGTCGGTGAGCTCCAGGCGGCGGTCGGTGCCGACGTGCAGCAGCCCGTCGCGCTCCATGCGCGCCACCGTCTGGGAGACGGTGGGGCCGGAGTGGTGCAGGCGCTCGGCGATGCGGGCGCGCATCGGCACGATGCCCTCCTCCTCGAGCTCGAAGACCGTCTTGAGGTACATCTCGGTGGTGTCGATGAGGTCGCTCACGGCGCCCATCATCCGTCATCGGCGTGCCCGCACGCACCGGTCCACCGGCCCGGCGGAGCGCGTGCGACGGTGGTGGCACCCCGACCCGAGGAGAGCTGAGGAGCCCCGTGAGCACGCCCGCCGTCCCCGGCCCACGCCCCGTCCTCGACCCGGCCGCGCTGGAGCAGCTGTTCACCGGCGCGCGCACCGCGCACCGGTTCACGGACGAGCCCGTCACCGACGAGCAGGTGGCCGCGATCGTGGAGCTCGTGAAGCACCCGCCGACCAGCATGAACACCCAGCCGATGCGGCTGCTGCTGGTGCGTTCCCCCGCCGCGCGCGAGAGGCTCGCGACGATGATGAGCGGCGGCAACGGGGACAAGACCAGAGCGGCACCGCTGAGCGTCGTGGTGGCCGCCGACCGCCGCTTCGACGAGGAGATGCCGCGCCTGCTCCCGCACGCCCCGCGGGCGCGGGAGGTCTTCGCCGACGACGCGCTGCGCGAGCGGACGGCGGTGTTCAACACCGCCCTGCAGCTGGGCTACCTGATCCTGAGCGTGCGGGCGGTGGGGCTGGGGGCGGGGCCGATGACCGGCATCGACGCACCGGCCATCGAGCGGGAGTTCTTCCCCGACGGCGAGCACGCGGTCGTGGCGGTCGTGAACGTCGGCGTGCCCGACCCGGCGGGCTTCCGGCCGCGCGGTCCGCGCCTGGCGCCGGAGGAGGTCGTCCGCACCGTCTGAGCCACCCCGCTCAGGGCTGCGGGTGCAGCGCGTCGTAGCGGGTGAACCCCCGCTGCGCGCGCGCCAGCGCCAGGACCGCCACCACGCACGCGAGCCCGCCGGCGAGGGCGGCGACCCCCTCGCCGGTGAGCTCGGCGGTGCCGCCGAGCACGACGTCACCCAGCCGCGGCCCGCCGGCGACCACGACGATGAACACGCCCTGCAGCCTGCCGCGCAGCGCGTCCGGGGTCGCCACCTGCAGGATCGTGCCGCGGAAGATCGAGCTGACGGCGTCAGCGGCACCGCAGACGGCCAGCAGCGCGGTGCAGGCGCCCAGGCGCCAGCCGGCGCCGTCGGGCGCGGCCACCAGGACGGCACCGAAACCGGCCACCGCGGTGCCGTAGACGGCGACGCAGCCGACGACGACGGCACCCTGGCGGCGCACCTGCCCCAGCGGCCCGGAGAACAGCCCGGCCAGCACCGAACCGGCGGCGAAACCCGCCCCGAGGACCCCCACGGTGCGCGCTCCCCCGCCCAGGTCCACGGCGCCGATCGCCGGGTACAGCACGCGGGGCATGGCCAGGACCATGGCGCACAGGTCCACCAGGAACGTCATGCGCACGTTCGGCCGGGTGCCCAGGAAGCGCACGCCCTCCAGGACCGAGCGCACACCCGCGCGGCGCGGCGCGGCGGCGCGCGCCGGCGGCATCGGCGGCAGCCCCCACACCCCGGCCAGCGCGGCCACGAAGGTGACGGCGTCCACGGTGTACGCGACGCGGAACCCGCCGGCGTCGACGAGGACACCGGCCAGCAGCGGGCCGACGGTCAGGGCGATGGCGCCGGTCGTCCCGGACAGGGCGTTGGCGGCCGGCAGGTGCGCGGCGGGCACCAGGCCGGGCACGATCGCGGAGCGGGCGGGGTTGCCCACGGCGAACGCGGCGCTCTGCAGCGCCACGAGGCCGTAGAGCAGGTGCAGGGAACCGACCTCCAGCCACGCCTGGGCGGCGAACGCGAGGGAGAGGACCCACAGCGCCACCGAGGCGGCCAGCGCCACCCGGCGGCGGTCGTGCACGTCGACGAGGGCACCGCCGTACAGGCCCAGCGCGACCAGCGGCACGAGCGCGAAGACGCCCACCAGCCCCACGGCGAAGGTCGAGGACGTCAGGGCGTACGCCTGCAGGCCGACGGTGACGACGGTGAGCTGGGTGCCGATCCCGGCCAGGGACTGCCCGACCCACAGCCGGCGGAACGCGGGGCTCTCGCGCAGCGGGGTGGTGTCCACCAGCCAGCGCCGGCGGGCGGGGAGGGGGTTCACCCGACGAGGGTAGGTGGTGCGCCGAGGCCACCACGGCGCCTGCGGCGGGAGCCGGGCGCGGAAAGGCCCCCGGGCGCTTCCTCCCCCGCTCGGCGGGGAGAGGGCCGGCTGGACTGGCCGGCGCCCGGGGACCCGGTGACTGCCGTGGTTTCGCCGCGCCGCGCGGGGCGACCAGAGCGGTCCGCGTCCATCGCGCGGCTGCTAGCGGGCAGCCACCTCACGCGTCCGATGAGAACTCATGTACCGGACCACCTCCTCTCCCGTGTACCTCGACGGTACGTCCGCCCCCCGGGAGTTGTCACCCCGGTTTCGCCGTGGGCGAGCGCGGGCCCCGGGTGCGGACCGACGAGGCGGTTGTCCCACCACGGTGCGGCTGCGCGGTGGCCGGGTGGCGGGTGCCGGCGGGTGCTCCGGCCGGCTCTCCGCGGATCGAGCACCCGGTCAGCAGGCCGCGGAACCCCGTGCGCGGGTGAGGACGGAGGGTGCCGGGGCGTGCTGGTGCCCGGGCGTCCGGAGCCCGCCCGCAGCGCACCGGCGGGACGGTGCTCCCGGCAGCGGGCGGAGAGCCCGGGCACCAGCACGCCCCGGCACCCGGACACGGCCCCCGACCACGGCACCGAGCTACGGCGCCCCGAGCAGAGGACGCTTGCCAGCCCGCACGGCCCTGCCCTACTCTCCCCCGCAGTTGATGTCAGAACCACCCTTACTCCCGCCGCGGCGGACCGGGTGCGCGCGGAGGGTGGCGGGGTTCCGGTGGTGCGGTCCGAGCAGGCGATCCTCGTCGCCGTCTCCACGGTGATCTTCGCCCTGCTGCCCGACCGCGGCGGGGACCTGCGGGTGCACCTGCCCCTGGTGCGGCGGACGCGCGACCCGTTCGGCGGGCAGTGGGCGCTGCCGGGCGGGTGGGTCCGCCACGACGAGAGCCTCAGCGACGCGGGCCGGCGCACCCTGGCCGAGACCACCGGCCTGCGCCCCAGCTACCTGGAGCAGCTGTACACGTTCGGCCGGCCCGACCGCTCGCCCGGCCGGCGCGTGGTCTCGGTGGTCTACTCCGCGCTGGTGCGCAGCCACCTGGCGGCCGCGGCCGTCGAGGGCGAGAACGTGCGCTGGACCGCGGCCGACGACTGCACCGGCCTGGCCTTCGACCACGACGAGATCGTCCGGTACGCCCTGTGGCGGTTGCGGACCAAGGTGCAGCACGCCCACGTCGCGCTGCACCTGCTGCCCGAGCGGTTCTCCCTCGCGGAACTGCGAGAGGTGCACGAGGCGATCCTGCAGCGCGCCCTGGACCCGGCGAACTTCCGCCGCCAGGTGGAGCACTCCGGAACCATCGTGCCCACCGGGGAGCGGCAGACCGGCGGGCGGCACCGCCCGCCGAAGCTGTACCGGGCCGTCCTCCCGGAGGGTTCGGCCGGTCCGCTGCAGACCGCCGGCCCCCTGGCCTGAAACCCTTCCCACCCGTCCGCCGGCTCCCCTCCCGGCGGGAGCCGAACCCGAGAGAGAGCTCGCCATGGCGTCCGTCCCCACGCAGATCGCCCTGCTCGCCCGCGCCCCGCAGGGCGCGGGCGACGAGACGTGCGACCCCGACCTGCCCAGCGGCCCCTGGCAGTTCGACGCGGTCCCCGGCCTGCCGCTGCCCGCGCCGACGTACGGCGCGGGCGCCTCCCGGCAGGACCCCGCCCCGGCCACCACACCGGTGCAGCAGCAGATCCCGGCCGAGTACCGGCTGCTCGGCCCGGAGGAGCTGGACCGGCGCATCCGCGCCGCGAAGGCGGAACTGGGCAGCCGGGTGACGATCCTCGGGCACGCCTACCAGCGCGACGAGATCGTGCGGTACGCGGACTTCGTCGGCGACTCCTTCCAGCTGGCGCAGCAGTCCCAGCGCCACCCCGAGGCGGAGTCGGTGGTGTTCTGCGGCGTGCACTTCATGGCCGAGACCGCCGACCTGCTCACCACGGACGAGCAGCCGGTGATCCTGCCGAACCTGGCGGCGGGGTGCTCGATGGCCGACATGGCCGACATCGACGCGGTGAACGCCTGCTGGGAGCAGCTCACCGCGCTGTACGGCAGCGAACCCGACGCCGACGGCAGGGTTCCGGTGCTGCCCGTCACCTACATGAACTCCGCCGCCGCGCTGAAGGCCTTCTGCGGCGCGCACGGCGGGATCGTCTGCACCTCCTCCAACGCCCGCGAGGTGCTGGAGTGGGCGTTCGAGCGCGCGCAGCGGGTGCTGTTCTTCCCCGACCAGCACCTGGGGCGCAACACCGCCAAGGCGATGGGCGTGCCGCTGGAGGCGATGCCGCTGTGGGACCCGCGCAAACCGCGCGGCGGGAACTCCCCCGAGGCGCTGACCGGCGCCCGCGTGGTGCTGTGGCGGGGCTGGTGCTCGGTGCACCAGCGGTTCACGGTGGAGCAGATCGAGGCGGCCCGCGCCGCGAACCCGGACGTGCGGGTCGTGGTGCACCCGGAGTGCCCGGTGGAGGTCGTCGACGCCGCCGACGAGAGCGGTTCCACGCAGTACATCCAGCGGGTCGTGGACGCGGCGCCCGCCGGCACGGCGTTCGCGATCGGCACCGAGGTCAACATGGTGCGCCGCCTGGCCGACACCCGCCCGGACCTCACCATCACCTGCCTGGACCCGGTGGTGTGCCCGTGCTCGACGATGTACCGCATCCACCCCGCCTACCTCGCGTGGGTGCTGGAGTCGCTGGTGCGCGGCGAGGTCGTGAACCGGGTGAGCGTCCCGGCGCAGGTGGCGGCAGACGCCCGCACCGCGCTGGAGCGCATGCTGGCCGTCCGGCCGTGAGCCCCGCGGTCACCTCCTGCGACGTCCTCGTCGTCGGTGCCGGCATCGCGGGGATGACCGCGGCGCTGGACGCCGCACGCTCGGGGTCGGTCGTGCTGGCGACCAAGACGAGCCTCGGCGACGGCAGCAGTCGGTGGGCGCAGGGCGGCATCGCCGTGGCCGCGGACGCGGACGACGTCGCCGCGCACGTGGCCGACACCCTGGCCGCCGGCGCCGGGCTGTGCGACCCGGGTGCGGTGCAGGCGGTGTGCGCGGCGGGGCCGGCGGCGCTGCGCGCGCTCCTGGGGCGCGGGGCGCAGTTCGACCGCGACGCCGGCGGGGGCTTCTCCCTCGGCCTGGAGGCGGCGCACTCGCGGCCGCGGATCCTGCACGCCGGCGGGGACCGCACCGGTGCGGCGGTGACGGCGGCGCTCGCCGCGGCCGTGCGCCGCAGCGGCGTCGCCGTGCACGAGGAGGCGTTCCTCGCCGGCCTGGTGGTGCGCGGCGGCCGGGTGGTGGGCGCGGACCTGCTGCTGCGCGACGCCCGCGGTGCGGACGTGCCGCACCGGGTCGAAGCGGGCGCGGTGGTGCTCGCCACCGGCGGGGCGGGGCAGTTGTTCAGCCGCACCACGAACCCCGCCGTCGCGACCGGTGACGGCCTGGCCGCCGCGTGGCGCGCGGGCGCCGGCCTGGCGGACCTGGAGATGGTGCAGTTCCACCCCACGGTCGCGGCCGTCGGCGAGCCGTTCCTCGTCTCGGAGGCCGTGCGCGGTGACGGCGCGGTGCTGCTCGACGCGGCCGGGCACCGGTTCATGCCAGCGATCGACCCGCGCGCGGAACTCGCCCCCCGCGACGTCGTGGCCCGCGCCACGGCCCGGGCGGTGGCCGCGCACGGCGGGAGCCCGGCCCTGCTGGACGCCACCGGGCTGCGCGCGCGCACCGCGCGGGGTTTCGCCGGGCGCTTCCCCGGGATCGCCGCGCTCTGCGCGGCGGCCGGGATCGACCCGGACCGCGAACCGGTGCCCGTGACCCCCGCCGCGCACTACCTGATGGGCGGGGTGCGCACGGACGCCCGCGGCCGCACGGGGGTGCCGGGGCTGTGGGCGGCCGGGGAGGTCGCGTGCACGGGCGTGCACGGCGCGAACCGGCTGGCGTCGAACTCCCTGCTGGAAGCGCTGGTCACCGGTTCCCGGGTGGCCGCCGACGTCGCGGCGGTCGGCGCCGGGGCGGACGCCGCACCGCCGCCGTTCGCCGCCGACGAGGTGGTGGAACTGCCCGGCGGGGCCGGCCTGCCCGCCTCGCACGTGGCCCGCCGCGACCTGCGGGCGGCGGTGTGGGAGCACGCCGGGCTGTTCCGCGACGCGGTCGGCCTGCAGGTCGCCGCGAAGCTGCTCACGCCCGAGGAGCACCCCCTGGACCTGGCGGACGCGCCCGGCGCGGACCGCCGCGCCCACGAGGACGCCAACCTGCTGCTGGTGGCCCGCCTGCTCGTGACGGCGGCGACGCTGCGCGCGGAGAGCCTCGGCGCGCACCACCGCCAGGACCACCCCGAGACCCCCGGCGCACCGCGCCGTCGCACCCTGCGGAGGACCGCGTGAACCACCCGTCAGACCCCGCGGCGGTCGTCGCCGCCGCCCTCGCCGAGGACGCTCCCTGGGGGGACGTCACCAGCGAGGCCCTGCTGCCGCCCGGTGCCGTCGCGCACGCCGAGCTGCGCGCCCGCGAAGCCGGCGTGCTGGCCGGCACCGCCTGCGCCCTCGCTGCTTTCGAGCAGGCCGCCGCCCTCAGCGGTGGTGCGCTGCTGCGCTGCGAGTTCTCCGCGGACGGCACCCGGTTCGCCGCCGGTGACGTGCTGGGGCGCGTCAGCGGCACCGCCCGCGGCGTGCTGCGCGCCGAGCGCGTCGCCCTGAACCTGCTGCAGCACCTGTCCGGGATCGCCACCCTCACCGCGCAGTTCGTCGCCGCCGTCGCCGGGACCGGCGCGCGCGTGGTGGACACCCGCAAGACCACCCCCGGCCTGCGGGTGCTGGAGCGCGCCGCGGTGCGCGCCGGCGGCGGGCGCAACCACCGCTGGTCGCTGTCGGACGCGGTCCTGGTCAAGGACAACCACCTGGCCGTGCTGCTCGCCGAGGGCGTGGACGTGACGACCGCCCTGCGCCGGGTGCGCGAGCGGGTCCCGCACACCACGAGCATCGAGGTGGAGGTGGACCGCCTGGACCAGCTGGAGGCGGTGCTGGCCGCCGACGTCGACGTGGTGCTGCTGGACAACTTCTCCCCGGCCGACCTCGCCGAGGGCGTGCGGCGGGTCCGCGCCGGCTCGCGCGCCCTGGTCGAGGCCAGCGGAGGGGTGCGGCTGGACACCGTCGCGGCCATCGCCGCCACGGGCGTGGACCTGGTCTCGGTGGGCGCGCTGACGCAGAACGCCCGCACGCTGGACCTCGGCCTGGACGTCGCGGTCGCCGCGGGGGTGGCGCCGTGATCTACCTGGACCACGCCGCCACCTCCCCGCCGCGCCGGGAGGTGCTGGAGGCCGTCTGGCCGTACCTGACGCAGGTCACCGGCAACCCCTCCAGCGCGCACGAGGCCGGCCGTGCCGCGAAGTCCGGCCTGGACTCCGCCCGCGCCGGCATCGCGCAGGTCCTCGGCTGCCGGCCCGGGGAGGTCGTGCTCACCGGCGGCGGCACCGAGGCCGACAACCTCGCCGTCACCGGCATCGCCACCGCGGCCCCGCGCGGACGGCACGTGGTGGTCTCGGCGATCGAGCACCCGGCGGTGCTGGAGACCGCCCGGGCGCTGGCCCGTCAGGGTTTCCGCGTCGACGAGGTGGGGGTCGACGAGTTCGGCGTCGTGGACCTGGAGCAGCTGGAGCGCCTGGTCGACGACGGCACCGCGCTGGTGTCGGTGATGCTCGCGAACAACGAGATCGGCACCGTGCAGCCGCTGGCGGAGGTCTCCCGCCTCTGCCGCGCGCACGGCGTGCCGCTGCACACCGACGCCGTGCAGGCCGCCGGTCACCTGAGCCTGGACGTGGACGCGCTGGGCGTGGACGCCCTGTCCCTGTCGGCGCACAAGTTCGGCGGCCTGCGCGGGTGCGGGGCGCTGTTCGTGCGCGGCTCGGTGCCGCTGGAACCCCTGATGCACGGCGGCGGGCAGGAGCTCGGCCGCCGCTCCGGGACCGTGGACGTGGCCGGCGCCGTCGGCACCGCCGTCGCCCTGGGCCTGGCCGAGGCGGCGCGCGAGGAGGAGACCGCACGGCTGGGCGCGTTGCGCGACCGGCTGGTCAGCGGGGTCCTGGCCGCGGTGGCCGGCGCCCGGCTGACCGGCCACCCGGTGCAGCGCCTGGCGCACCACGCCTCGTTCTGCTTCCCCGGCGTGGGCGGGGAGACGGTGCTGGCGGAGCTGGAGGCGGCCGGGGTGGTGTGCTCCAGCGGGTCGGCGTGCTCGGCCGGCTCGGAGGACGCCTCCCACGTGCTGCTGGCCACCGGCCTGGACGCCGACGCCGCGCGCACCGCGGTGCGCTTCTCGATGGGCCCGGGGACGACCGCCCAGGACGTCGAGGAGGTGCTGCGGGTGCTGCCCGCGGCGGTGCGGGCGGCTGCCGGGGCCTGAACCGGCGGCCCGGCGCACGGGTCAGTCCCCGCGCCTGCCCGCACCGCGCACCACGCGCGAGTGCGCCAGGTCCACGAGGGTGGCGGCGTCGCCGGCGTCGCGGGGCGCCGTGGCGCACCCGGTGCCGGCCCGCAGGTCGACGGCGCTCCCGTCGACCTGCACGGGACCGCTCAGCGCGCCGTGCAGGTCCCGCAGCACCCGCTGCACGGCGTCCTCGCCGGGCGGCAGGCCGGGCAGCACGAGGAGGAACTCGTCACCGCCCACGCGCGCCAGCAGGTCGCCGTCGCGCAGCAGCGAGCGCAGTCGCTGGGACGCGGCGATCAGGACGTGGTCCCCGCCGGCGCGGCCGAGCCTGTCGTTGACGGCGCCGAACCCCTCCAGGTCGACGAGGACCACGGCCAGGTCCGCGGCGCCGCGCGCCCGGTGGCGCAGTGCGAGGTCCAGGTGCTCCAGGGCGCGCGCCCTGCCCGCCAGCCCGGTCAGGGGGTCGTGGTGCGCCGCGGGTCCGGCGCGGTGCCGGCGCTCGACGTGGTCGCTGACGTCGACCTGGTTGCCGATGAAGTGGGTGACGGTGCCGTCCGGCGCCGTGACGGGGCTGATGCTGACCTCGTTCCAGAAGGTGCTGCCGTCGCGACGGTGGTTCAGCAGCGTGACCCGCACCGGGCGCCCGGCCCGCAACCGCCGGGCGATCACCGCCACCTGGTCCCGGTCCGTGCCCGGCCCCTGGAGGAAGCGGCAGTTGCGCCCCAGCACCTCGTGGGCGGCGTACCCGGTGAGGCGCTCGAACGCGGCGTTGACGTGCACCAGGGGCGTGTCCGGCAACCGGGCGTCGGCGATGGTGATGCCGTTCTGCGCGGTGGCGATCGCGCGGATCAGCAGGTCGGGCAGCTCGTGCGGGGCGACCTGCGCCGCGACCCCACCGCCCGCGACGACCGGTGGGCCGGGACGGGCGGTCACGGGGCGGGGCCCGGCGTCCACCCGGGTCATGAGCAGCCCGGCCGCGGCGACCACCCGTTCGCGGTCGTAGGTGAGCACGTACTCCAGGACCCGGGGCGTGCCCCGGACGGCGGGGGCGGTGTCGCGGGCGGCGACGGCGGCGGCGAAGTGGGGCGAGACGACGGTGACGACCCACTCGCGCGCCTGGGGGTCCTCGGGGTGCAGCGGGGCTCCGTGCACGCCGGTGCCCGGGCTGGTGCTCACGCCCGGGCCGAGGACGACGGTCAGGCCCGTCGTCGCCGCCAGCGCCTCGTAGCGGCGCAGCGTCCCCGCGCTCAGCGCCGCCACGTCCTGGAAGCAGGCCAGCACGACCGTCATCTCGTCCAGGAGCATCGCCTGGCGCTCGACCTGCCGGGTCACGGCCGACAGCAGCGCCACGCCCGCGCGCTGGACGGGAGCGGTGCCGGCCAGCAGGCCGAAGGCGGTGGCACCGCTCTCGACGGTCCCGGGCGCCGCGGCCGCCACCCGCAGGGGGGTGCCCCACCGCCCGGGCAGCGGGCCGGGACGCCCGAAGTGCCAGCCCTGCCCCAGCACGGCCCCCAGGCCGAGGGCGCGCTGCAGGTGCTCCTGCGTCTCGATGCCCTCGGCCAGGACGCGGGCGCCGGTCCGCTCGGCCTGGGCGTTGACGGCGTTGACGATGGCCGCGACCTGCAGCGTCGGCCGGGTGCGCACCAGCTCCAGGTCCAGCTTGATGACCTCCGGCTGCAGGAACGGCATCAGCGCCAGCGCGGCCGGCTCGGCACCGACGTCGTCGAGGGCCACCGCCCAGCCCACCTCCCGCACCCGTCCCACCCCGGCCAGCAGCTGCGCCGGTTGCCGGAGCAGCTCGCGCTCGGTCACCTCCACCACCACCCGCACGTGGGGCGGGAGCAGGGCGGCGAGCTCGGCGAGCACCGGGCGCGAGAGCCGGGCCAGGGTGACGGGCTCGACGTTGACGAACAGGGTCGCCGGGTGCGCGAGCCCGGCGGCGGTGCCCAGGGTCGCGCGGACGCACGCCTCGTCCAGCCGCACGAGGGCGTCCGCGCCCTGGGCGCGGGCGGCGGCGAAGAGCTCCTGGGGAGGGACGTCGGCGGCGTCGGCGCCCCCCGGTGGACCGGTCCGCCGGGTGCCGCGGACCAGGCCCTCGACGGCGACGACCTCACGGGTGCGCAGGTCCACGATCGGCTGGTGGACGACGCGCAGCGCGGTGGCGGGTCTCACCGGGAGCCCCCGGGGCAGCCCGTCGCGCCGCACCGGCTGAGCCCTCGCGACCGCACGACCGCACCTCCTCGACGTCCCGGCGCCTCCACGGACCGGTGGTGCCGACGCCTCGACAGTAGGGAGGAACGGTTCGGCGCGCCCGCTCGGTGCACCGCAGGGCCGAGCTGCGCGGGTCGTGGCCGGAAAGGACGCTCGGTCACGCGGAGCTACACTTCGTAGTTGAAATGGTGATGAACAGACATCGGCGGGAACAGTGACCGCACTGGACGCGACGGGCGTGCACGTGGACGTCTCGGTCGAGCTGCCCGCACGCGCCGACAGCGCCCCGCGCGCGCGCCGGTACGTGCGCCGGCACGTCCCCGGCCTGGACGAGGCGCTGCGCGAGCGCGCCGAGCAGGTGGTCACCGAGCTCGTCGGCGACCTCGTGCTGCAGCACCCGGCCGCCCCCGGCGCGCGGGTCCTGCTGCGCGTCGCCGTCACCGCCACGACGGTGCGCCTGGTCGTCCACGACGGCTCGGACCGCTCCCGCGAGCGCGCCGGCGCACCGGGTCGTGCGGGCGCGTGGCGGTGGGCGCTGATCGTCGCCCTGTCCGACCGCCACGGCGTGGACGCCGGCGACGACGGCCGGGGAACCACCCTGTGGTGCGAGCTGGACGCGGACGGCGAACCACCGGCGCCGCAGCACCCCGGCGCCGCGCCGGTCCTCACGGCCCCGCTCGCGCCGGCCGGGCGCACGCCGCCGGGACTGGGCGCGCTGCTGGGCGGGGCGGTGACGTTCGGGCAGGCGTGCGGGGCGGTGCTGGACCACCTGCAGGAGACGGTGCCCATGGGCTTCTGGGCCATCACCCGCTACGACGGGCACCGCCAGGTGTCCGTGCACGTGCGCGACGAGGTGTACGGGACGCGGCCCGGCGACGGGCACGACTGGGACGCGTCGTTCTGCAAGCGGATGCTCGCCGGCGCACCGGCCATCGCCCCGGACGCGATGGCGGTGCCCGCCTACGCCGGGGCCGGGGTGAGCCGGCTGCTGCCGATCGGCTCCTACGTGGCCGTTCCGCTGCTGGGTGCCGACGGGCGCCTGTTCGGCACCGTCTGCGGGCTGGACCCCGCCGTGCGGGACGCCTCGCTGACCCGGCACGCCCCCCTGCTGCAGCTGGTGGGCACGTTGTTGAGCGCGCTGCTGCAGCGCGAGCAGCTCGCCGCGCGGCTGCACCGCGCGGCCGGCGAGGCGTTGCGCGAGGCCGAGACCGACGCGCTGACCGGGCTGGCGAACCGGCGGGGCTGGCAGCGGCTGCTGGAGGAGGCGGATCGGCGAGCGCGCACCCCGGCCTGCGTGGCCGTCGTCGACCTGGACGGCTTGAAGCTGGCCAACGACACCCTCGGCCACGCCGCCGGCGACGACCTGCTGCGCCGCACCGCCGAGGTGCTGAGCGCCCACCTGCGCGAGCAGGACGTGCCGGCCCGGCTGGGCGGGGACGAGTTCGGCGTCCTGCTCCCCGCCACCTCGGGCGCGCAGGCCGAGGATGTGGTGCGGCGGGTGCTCACCGCGCTGCGCGCCCGCGGCATCGCGGCGTCGGCCGGGGTGGGTGTGCGTGCCCCCGGCGGGGGCCTGGCCGAGGCGTGGGAGCGCGCCGACCGGGCCATGTACGCCGACAAGCAGCGCAACCGCGGCGGGTCCGCGCGCGGGCACCGGGATCTGGGGGCCGCTTCCTAGAGCGACCCGCGGGTCCCGGTGCGAACGGGGTTCAGCCGTGCCGGCGCTGCGCGGGCACCCCGGTGCCGGTGCGGCGGACGCTGTTCCCGAACGCCGCCCCGCCCAGCGCCACGACGGCCGAGGCCACCATGACGACCGCGAGGTTGAGCGGGCTCGTGCCGCCGCCGAGGCTGACCAGCGGGGAGACCAGGGCGGCGAGGGCGAACTGCAGGGCGCCCAGCAGCGCCGAGGCGGAGCCGGCGGCGCGGGGCACCGCGCTCAGCGCCAGGGCGGTGCCGTTGCCCATGACCAGGCCGAGGGCGGCGACCGCCACGGCGATCGGCACGGCGAACCAGCCGACGGGCACGTCGGCCAGCACGAGGGCGAGCAGCGCCACCGACGCCACCAGGGTGGTGCCCAGGCCGGCGAAGAGCAGGCGGTGCAGGGGGAACCTGCCGGCCAGGCGGGCGGAGACGCCGCTGACCACGGCGAGCAGCAGGGCGTTGACCCCGAACAGCAGGCCGTACTGGACCTCGCCCAGCCCCATGAGCTCCTGGTAGAGGAACGGCGAGGCGGAGATGTAGGCCATCATCACGGCGAACCCGAAGGCGAAGGCCAGGGTGTTGCCGACGTAGGTGCGCGAGCGCAGGTCGCGGGCGGTGGAGCCGGAGCGGGCGCGCAGCTCGCGCGCGGCGGCCCGGCGGGCGGGCGGGTGCGACTCGCGCACCACGGCCAGCACCGCGACCAGCATGACGACGGCCAGGGCGAGGACGACGCCGAGGATGCCGCGCCAGCCGATCGGCTCGACGAGCAGGCTGCCGGCCAGCGGTGCGACGACGGGCGCGAGACCACCGACGATCATCAGCAGGCTCAGGGCGCGCGCGGCGGCGGCCCCGGTGGCGAGGTCGGCGACGACGGCGCGGCCGATGACCATGCCGGCCGCCCCGCCCAGGCCCTGCGCCACGCGGGCGGCGACGAGCACGCCCACCGTCGGGGCGAAGGCGGCCAGGGCGCTGGCCAGGACGCACAGCACGGCGCCGGCGATCAGCGGGCGGACGCGGCCGAAGCGGTCGGAGAGGGGGCCGAAGACGAGCTGGCCGGCGGCGGCGCCGACGAGGAACGCCGTCAGCGTCAGCTGCACGCCGGTCTCGTCGGTGCCGAGGTCGGCGGTCATCCGGGGGAAGGCCGCCAGGTACAGGTCGGTGGCGAAGGGGGCGATCGCGAACAGCAGGGCCAGCACGAGCAGCAGCCCGCGGGTCAGGCCGCGGTGGCCCTGCACGGGCGGGAGGGAGGTGGCGCCGACGGTGTCGGCGGGGGCGGGGGTGGGCACGGTGCTCCTCGTCAGAAAATAATGTCTGCATAACTATAACCACAGAACCACCGGTACTCTCCCCCCCGTGGCAACCACCCCGCCCCCGCCCCGCGACGACGAGCTCGCCGACCTGGCGGACCTGCTCATGACCGTCGCCCGGGACCTGCAGGGCCGGCACGCCGCCGTCGAGGGCGTGGTCCCCCTCACCGCGACCGAGACGACCGTCATGCGCCACCTCGACCGCCACCCCGGCACCTCCCCCAGCGCCGCGGCCGCCGCCACCGGCCTGCAGCGCAGCAACCTCAGCACCGCCCTGCGGGCGCTGGAGGCCAAGGGCCTCGTCGAGCGCGGCCACGGCGACCTCGACGGGCGCGCGGTGGTGCTGCACCCGACCGCCCTGGCCGCCCGGAACCTCGGCCTGCTGCGCGCCCACTGGGCCGAGCGCCTGCACCGCGCCCTGGGCGGGGACCCCGCCGGCGCCCGCGAGGCCCGGGCGCTGCTGGAGCGCCTGGAGCACGGCCTGGCCGCCGACCGGTGAGCCGTGGTGCGCACCCCGGCCCGCACGGGCGCGCGCCGCTAGAGTCGGGCGGCGCCCGGTCGCCGGGGTCGCGATGCCGGGTGGGAGGGGCGGTTCCGTTGCCGCGCAAGTCGCTGGTCAGCCAGGTCGCCGAGACGGTCCTGGACCAGATCGTGCGGGGCGAGCTGCCCGTGGGGGGCCCGCTGCCCACCGAGGCGGAGCTGTGCGAGGCCCACGGCGTGAGCCGGGTGACGCTGCGCGAGGCGCTGAAGACGCTGCAGGCGCAGAACGTCGTGCGCGCGGCCCCCGGCGTGGGCAGCTACGTCAACCCCGTCGGGGAGTGGACCGGCCTGGAGGCGGTGCTGCGGGCGACCTCCGCCGGGGCCGGGGAGGACCTGACCCCCGTGCACCTCGTCGAGGTGCGCCGCATGATCGAGACCGGGGCGGCCGCGCTGGCCGCGACGCACCACGACGCCGCCGACCTGGAGCAGCTCCAGGAGCTGCTGGAGCGGATGCGCGGCGCCCACGAGCGCGCGGACGTGCCGGGGTTCGTGGCCGCCGACATCGCCTTCCACGACGTGCTGCTGCGCGCCTCGCGCAACCCGTTCGTGGCCGTGCTGCTGGAGCCGCTCTCCCGCGTGCTGCGCGAGAAGCGCGAGCAGACCTCCGCGGTCCCGCAGATCCAGGCCCACGCCGTCGAGCAGCACGCCCTGGTGCTGGAGGGCGTGCGCTCGGGCGACCCGGAACGGGCCCGCCGGGCGATGGACGCGCACCTGCAGCAGACGGCCGACGACCTGCGGCGCTACGTGCTCACCCCGCCCGGGCCCACCCCTCCCGGGTGAGCGCACCCCGACGAACGGCTCTCGTGACGTAAGATGTCTGACATCTGACAACGAAGGAGTTCTCATGGTGGACGAGGACAGCCTCCTCCAGCAGCACCCCTCCCCCGTCGCGGTGCCCGCCACCCGCGTCGCCGAGGCCGTCGAGCGCACCGGCACCGTCCTGGTGGTCCTCGACGACGACCCCACCGGCACCCAGTCCGTCGCCGGGCTGCCCGTGCTCACCGCGTGGACCGAGGACGACCTCGCCTGGGCCCTCGGCTCGGGCGCGCCCGCGGTCTACGTGCTCACCAACACCCGCAGCCTGGACCCCGCGCAGGCCGCCGAGCGCAACCGGCAGGTCGTCACCGCCGCGCTCGCCGCCGCCGGGCGCACCGGGACCCGGGTCCGCTTCGTCAGCCGCAGCGACTCCACCCTGCGCGGGCACTTCCCGCTGGAGACGGACGTCATCGCCGCCACCCTCGCCGAGCACGGCGGACGGGCCGTCGACGGCGTCGTGCTCGTGCCGGCGTTCCCCGACGCCGGGCGCATCACCGTCGGCGGCGTGCACTACCTGCGCACCCCCGACGGGCTCGTCCCGGCGGGCGAGACCGAGTTCGCCCGCGACGCCACGTTCGGGTACCGCAGCTCCGACCTGCGCGAGTGGGTGGCGGAGAAGACCGCCGGCCGGGTGCGCGCCGAGGACGTCGTGGTGCTCGACCTCGGCACCGTGCGCGCCGGCCCCGCCGCCGTCGCCGCGGCCCTGGCCCCCGTCGCCGGCGGCGCCCCGGTCGTGGCCGACGTCGTCACCGAGGACGACATGCGCCTGCTCGCCCTGGGCCTGGAGCGGGCCGAGGAGGCCGGCAAGGAGCTGCTGTACCGGGTGGGCCCGCCGTTCGTGCGCGCCCGCACCGGTCAGGAGGTCCACCCCCCGCTGACCGCGGCGGAGGTGTTCGGCGAGCGCCCGGCCCGCAGCGGCGGCGGGCTCGTCGTCGTCGGCTCGCACGTGGGCCTGACCAGCCGCCAGCTGGCGGTGCTGCAGGCCGAGCGCCCCGACGTGCGCTCCCTGGTCGTCGAGGTGCCGCAGGTCCTGGACCCCGCGCGCGCCGGGGAGCACGTCGCCGAGGTCGCCGCCGAGGCCGTGCGCCTGCTCGCCGACGGCGACGTCGTCGTGCACACCAGCCGCGACCTGCGGCGCACCGACGACCCCGCCGAGAGCCTGGACATCTCCCGTCGCGTCTCCGCGGCCGTCGTCGAGGTCGTGCAGCGCGTGCTCGCCGCCCACCCGCCGCGCTTCGTCATCGCCAAGGGCGGCATCACCTCCAGCGACGTGGCCGCCCACGGCCTCGGCATCCGCCGCGCCCTGGTGCGCGGGCCGATGCTGCCGGGCATCGTCTCGCTGTGGGAGCCCGTCGACGGCCCCGCGGTGGGCACCCCCTACGTGGTGTTCGCCGGCAACGTCGGCGACGACGGCTCCCTGGCCGCCGTCGTGCGCACCCTCACCGCCCCGTGACCGGCCCCGCCAGCGCCCCCGACCCAGCCACCACCCCCGAGGAGCACCCCGTGCCCACCACCCCCGGCTACACCGTCGCCGTCCTCGGCCTGGGCGCCATGGGCCTGCCCATGGCCACCCGCCTCACCGAGGGGCTGACCGTCCACGGCTTCGACATCTCCGCCGAGCGGCTCGAGCTGGCCGCCGGCGCCGGGGTGCGGACCTTCCCCTCCGCCCCCGAGGCCGCCTCGGGGGCCGACGCGGTGCTGCTCGCCGTGCGCGACGGCGCGCAGCTGCGCGAGGTGCTGTTCGGCGAGCAGGGCGTCGCCGCCGTCCTGGCCCCCGGCGCGGTGGTCGTCATGACCAGCACCGTCGGCATCGACGACGTCGTGGACGTCGCCCGGCGCCTGGCCGAGCACGACGTCCACCTCGTCGACGCCCCCCTCAGCGGCGGCCCCGCCCGCGCCGGCGCCGGCGACCTGCTCATCGTGGTGGGTGCCGCCCCGCACGCCCGTGAGAAGGCGGCGCCGGTGCTGGACCTGCTCGCCTCCACCCTCAGCGTCATCGGCGACGAGCCCGGCCAGGGGCAGGCCTTCAAGACCGTCAACCAGCTGCTGTGCGGGGTGCACATCGCCGCCGGCGCCGAGGCGCTCGCGCTGGCCGAGCGCCTCGGGCTGGACCCGGCCGCCACCCTGGAGACCCTCTCCGCCGGTGCCGCGGGCTCCTTCATGCTCGCCAACCGCGGCCCGCGCATGCTGCAGGCGCTGCAGGACGAGGACGCCGAGGTCCTCAGCCGCCTGGACATCTTCGTCAAGGACATGGGCATCGTCACCCGCGCCGCCCGCGCCGCGGGTCTGCCGACCCCGGTGGCCTCGGCCGCCGAGCAGCTGTACCTGCTGGGAGCCGCGCAGGGGCGCGGCGCCGCCGACGACTCCTCGGTGATCGAGGTCGTCGCCCCCCGGCGCGGGAGCACCGCGGGCGGGGCCGCCGGGTGAGGGCGCGGCTGGACGAGCTCGTCGCCGGCCGTCTCGCGGTGGGAGCCGCGCTGCCGGCGCTGAGCTGCTACGAGTTCGGCACCGCCCTGGCCGTCGTCGCGGCCGCCGAGGACGCCGGCGTCCCCGTGGCGCTGCTCGTCCCGCCGGCCGCGGCCCGCGGCCGGGACGGCTCCCGGCTGATCGCGGCCCTGCGCACCCTGGCCGACGGCGCGAGCGTCCCCGTCAGCGTCCAGCTCGACCACGCCACCGACGTGGGCCTGGTGCTGGAGGCGGTCGCCGCGGGCGCCGACGCGGTCCTCGCCGACGGCTCGAAGCTCCCGCTGGAGGACAACGCCGCCCTCGTGGCGCGCGTGCGCGAGCTCACCGCCGGCTCCGGCACCGTCGTGGAGGCCGAGCTGGGCGACATCGCCGGGGACGAGGACCGCGCCCTGAGCGTGCACGCGGCCGGCGGGACGGACCCCGAGCTGGTCGCCGGCTTCGTCGCGGCGTCCGGGGCCCAGCTGCTGGCGGTCTCCGTCGGCAACGTCCACGGCCGCTACGCGGGCGAGCCGCGGCTGGACTGGCCGCTGGTGGCCGCGGTCCGCGAGCGCTGCCCGGTCCCCCTGGCCCTGCACGGGGCCTCCGGCCTGCCCGAGGGCGACCTCGCCCGCGCCGGTGCCGCCGGGCTGGGGAAGGTCAACGTCAACACCGAACTGCGCGCCGCGGTGCTGGACGCTACGCAGGAGCTGCTGCCGCGCGCGCGTGCGGCGGGCGACGACGTGCTCACCCTGGAGGCGGCGCGGCGCGCGGCGGCGCACCGGTTCACCGGCTCGCTGCTGCGCACGCTCACCCCGGCCCCGCAGGACGCTCACTGACGGGCTGACCCGCGAGCGGACCACCGGCCGGTGGCGGGCGGGTGCCCGGCACGTGGTCGCCCCGGCGCCGGCGTCCCTGTCCCTCCCGGTGCCGCCCCCGGCGCCGTGCGTGGTGCCGTGCGTGGTTCCTGCGCGCGTCAGGAACCGCGCAGGGCGGCCACGGGTTCGATGCGGGAGGCGCGGCGGGCGGGGAACCCCCCGGCCAGCACCCCGACCACCCCGCCGAGGAGCACCCCGCCGAGGGCGACGAGCGGGTTGACCACGGGGGCCCACCCCTGCACCAGGCACACCGCCAGCAGGACGAGGAGCCCCGCCGCGGCCCCGACCAGACCTCCCAGCAGCCCGACGACGACCGACTCGGCCATGAACTGGCCGGCGATCTGGCGCGGGGTCGCCCCCAGGGCACGGCGCAACCCGATCTCGCTCGTGCGCTCCATCACCGACAGCGTGGTGACGCTGGCGATGCCGACCACACCGGCCAGCAGCACGATCCCGGACACGACGAGGAAGACGACGTTCACGTCGGCCTGCACGTTCCGGGCCAGGTCCGAACGCGCGGCCGGTGCGCGGACCTCGACGCTGCCGGGGTCGTCCGGGGCCAGGGCCAGCGCCGCCTGAGCGCCGACCTGCGCACCGGAACCGACCACGATGCGGGCCTGCACCTCCCCCGGGGCGCTCAGCCGGAAGTCGCGGCGGGCGGTGCCCGTCGGGATCACGACGCCGTCGAGGAGTTCCGCCCTGGCCGCGACGTCGTCGACGATCCCCACGACCGCGTAGGCGACGCCGTCGACGAAGATGGACGGCTGGGTGTCCACCCCGCTCACCGCGAGCCGCTGGGCGGCCCGGGCGCCGAGGACCGCGACGCGGTCCCCGCGCCGGTCGTGCCCGGCGTCGAACACCCGGCCCGCCGTGACGGTGCCCTCCACGGTGTCCAGCAGCTGCGCCGAGGCGGCGAACAGGCGCGGCGGGGCCGCCTGCGCCTGCGAAGGGTCGTTGACCGTGACCGCGGTGATCGTCGCCCCCTCCGGCAGCGCCACCTCGGCGACCACGGCCGCCGCCTGCACCCCCGCCAGGCGCTCCACGCGTTCCACGGCGTCCCACGGCAACGGGCCCGCGGCGACGCTGCGGTCGGTGCCGGTCTGCGCCTGCGCCGGGACGGCGACGAGCTGGGTCGCGGCGAACGCGTTGAACTGGCGGGCCAGCTGCGCGGCGGTGGTGTGCGCGAAACCCAGGGTCAGCACCAGCGCGGCGACGCCGATCACCGTGCCCAGCAACGTCATCACCAGCCTGCCCGGGCGGCTGCTGAGGTCGGCGGTCGCCTCGAACAGCAGGTCCCCCGCGGAGAACCTGTCGGCGCGGACGACGGCGGGCACGGGCGGCGCGACGCGGGCCCTGCGCCTCACCCTCGTCCTCGTCCCGGTCCCCGGCGCGGCGCTCACCGCACCTCGCTCAGCCGGCCGTCGGCGATCCGCAGCGCGCGCTCGGCCCGGTCGGCCACGTCGGCGTCGTGGGTGATGACGACGACGGCGATGCCGTCGTCGTGCAGGTCCTCCAGCAGACCCATCACGTCGGCCGTCGTCCTCTCGTCGAGGTTCCCGGTCGGCTCGTCGGCCAGCAGCAGGCCCGGGCGGGTAGCCACGGCCCGGGCGACGGCGACCCGCTGGCGCTCACCGCCCGACAGGGTCGCCGGGCTGAAACCCAGCCGGTGCGACATCCCCACCCGGTCCAGGGCGGCCAGCGCACGCTCCTCGCGGTGCTCGCGCGGGGTTCCGCTGTACAACATCGGCAGCATGACGTTCTCGAGGACCGTCCGGCGCGGCAGCAGGTGGAAGGCCTGGAACACGAACCCGATCCGCGAGGCCCGCAGCGCCGAGCGGCCCGCTTCGTCGAGGTTCCCGGTCAGCACCCCGTCCAGCCGGTACTCCCCGACGCTGGGGCGGTCCACCAGGCCGAGGATGTTCATCATCGTCGACTTCCCCGACCCGCTGGGGCCGACGATGGAGACGTAGTCGCCGGCGTGGACCGCGAGGTTCACCGACTTCAGCGCCTGCACCTCCGGGGGGCCGGGGAAGGAGCGGGTCACGTCGAGCAGTTCGACGAGCGGATCGCCCACTCAGCGGCCCACCACGACGAGGTCGCCCTCGGCCAGCTCCCCCTCGAGGGGACGGACCTCCACGGCTCCGTCGGCGGCCAGCCCCGTCTCCACCACCACGATCCGGGTCTCGGCGTCCTCACCGTCGCGGGGGTCGCCGTCGACGACCTGGACCCGGTCCTGCCCGCCGGGCCCGGCGGACAGCGCGGCGAGCGGTACCGCCAGCACCGGACCCTGGGTGGCACCGACCGGGATGGACACCCGCAGGTTCGCACCGCGCAGCTCGGTGACCTGCTCGGGGCTCAGCGGGTCGGGGGTGAGGCTGACCGTCCAGCGGGAGGAGTCGCCCTCGCCGGGGGCCAGGGCCGCGATGACGGCGCGGTGGCGGGAACCGTCGGGCAGGTCCAGGAACGCCTCGCCGCCGACGGCGAGCAGGCGCGCGTCGGCCTCGGCCGCCGACCCGGAGACCTGCAGCGTCGCCCCGGAGACCGTCATGGCCGGGCCCTCCAGGACGCTGCCGCGGGTGGCGGTCACCGCGTCCACCCGGCGGGGCAGGTCCGCGAGGTAGAGGACCTCCCCGGCGGGCAGGTTCGGCAGGGCCTGCTCCCGCGCCGTGGCGAGCCCGGACCGGGCGTCGCGCAGCTGCTGCTCGGCGCCGGTGACCGCGGCGCGCTGGGCGCTGGTGTCGGCGGGGGCGTCCAGCTGCTGCCGGCGCAGCTCGGCCAGGCCGAGCGCGTCCTGCAGGTCGGCGACGAGGTTCGCGTCGGCCGGGTCCTGGGCCCGGGCGGCGTCCAGTTCGCGCCGGGCGCTGGCCACGGCGTTGTCCGCCTCGCGGACCTCGACGGCTCCGGCGCCACCGCGCGCCAGGTCCAGTTCGGTGCGGGCCGCGGCCAGCGCCTGCTCGGCGCCGCGCACCGCGTCCTGGGCCGCGCGCACGCCGTCGGCGCTCCCCTCCGGCGCCGCCGGTGCGGGGTAGCCGGCCTGGTCGTACAGGGCCGTCACAGCGTTCGCCGTCCGGGCGTCGAACTCGTCGTCCTCGGGGTTGCCGCCGTCCAGACCGACGGCGCGTAGCGCCTGCTTGAACTGCACGACGTCCGGCCCGGACACCCCGACCTGCAGCGTGCGGTAGGCCGGCAGCTCACCGGGCAGGACGATGACGGGACGGCCCGCGACCTCGAGGGCGACCGCGAGCCCGGTGAACTCCTCACCCACGGCGGGCACTCGCCCGGTCACCACGGCCGGACCCGGGGTGCCCGAGGTGTCGATGCGGACCTCCACCGAGTCGGAGTAGGCGACCTCACCGCGGATGGTGACGTCGTTGCTCAGCTCCCCGAAACCCACGGGGGCGGTGATGAGACCGGGCTCGGGAACGCTCGCCTCGTCGTCGCCGGCCAGGACGAACCGGCCCAGCAGCAGGCCGACCACCAGGCTCACCGCTGCCGCGGCGGCCACGACGAGCAGGACGCGGTTGCGCCGCAGCACCGCGGACAACCGGTTCTGCTGGACGGCCCGGCGGCCGGAACCCTTCGGGCCCGCCCCCCGCGACACCGCGCGACGCCGCACCGGACCGGGTTCGACGGGCCCAGCGGGTTCGAGGGGGGAGTCGTCCGCACCGGGGTCGATCTGCGGCGGCCCCTGCTGCAGCGTCACGGGTCAGTTCCCCTGCTCAGCGGCGGCCTTCATGGCGTCCAGCTCGGCCTCGTGGTCGTCGACGAACCGCTGCTCCTGCTCGAAGGTGATGTCCTCGACCTTCGAGCGGTAGTCGGTCTGCTCGCGGCAGTCGAGGTCGGCCAGCGCCAGCTCGACCTCCTTCTCCCCGATGGCGTCGAGGGCGGTCTGGTCGACCTCGCCCTCGGGGTCCATCGTCTCGTAGACCCCGTTCATCTCCTCGATGATGGAGTTCTGCGCGTCGGCCTGGACGGCGAGACCGGAGTGCCCGGCCGCCGCCATGCACTCCGACCAGGCCGTGTCCACCTCGGCCATCCCGGGCCAGGACGGCTGCCCCTCGTAGAAGGCGCTGATGTCCTCCTGCAGCCCCTTGAACTCGTCGCCCTGCAACGGGTCCTCGCCCATCGTCTCGTGCTGGGCCTCGCCCTGGCAGCCGCTCTTGGTCCAGTCCCACTCGTAGGAACCGTCCTCCATGGCCGCCATCTCCTCCTCGGAGGGCATCGGGCCGGACAGCGCCTCGCCGTAGGCGATCTGCTCGGACTCGGTCAGGCTGGCGACGTAGTCGGCGTTGGGGTCGGCGTACTCCTCGGCCGGAGCCTGCTCGGCCTCCTCCATCCCGGGCGAGGTGACCATGCCGTACCCGTACTGGGCCACCCAGTCACGGGACTCGACGTCCCACTCCTCGCCGCTGCCGACCGAGAACGACGCGTTGCCGGTGTTGGGCCGGTACTCGAAACCCTGCTCGCTCATGCACTGGGCGATGAGCTCCTCCGTGCGCTCGTTCTGCTCCTCGAACCGGGCCTGCTGCTCGGCCTCGCTGAGGTCGCCGCCGTAGAAGGACTCGAAGTAGGCACCCAGGGGGCCGATCCGCTGGGACTCGGTCTCGGCCTCGGCGGGCGAGCCGGAGCACGCGGTCAGCACACCGGCCGCCAGCAGGGGTGCGGCCAGGAGGACGCGGCGGGTTCCACGGTGCATGACGGTCTCCTTCGTGAGCTGCCTCGCTGAGGACCGGGGCGACCCGCGGGGAGGGCGTGACCATCGTGCGCGCACGACACTCCCCCGCGGGTGGCCAGGTGCCGGGAACACAGGACCACGCGGCGGGGTGGCAGAAGCGGTGATTCGCCGATCGACGTGTCGACTGTGATGCAGATCACGCTTCGAGAAGTGGTGAGCGTCGCGGTCGCGAGTTTCACTGCCCCCCCGCGGGGGGGCGATCGCGCTCCGCCGACGGAACCGGACCACGTCGAGGACGCGTTCAGGTGCGTGAGAGTTCCATCATCGCTCGCGGGAGCCGAGCGCGGGGCGAGAACCGACCGAGTGGCGAGAACCGACCGAGTGGCGGTGCACGACCGTTGCCGGGTGAGGGGGTCGGCTCAGGGGGCCGGCCGCTGGCGCAACTGCAGCGGCTGGTGGTTCAGCGGGCCGTTGCGGGCCTCGACGAGGGCCTCCTCACCCTCCTGGAGCTGCACCTGCGAGGTGCCGGCCCCCAGGGGAACCCGGGTGCCTCGGTAGCGCCAGAACGCTTCGAGTTCGTGCGGTCCCGGCTCGAGGGAGAACGTGCCGGCGCGGTTCCACTCCAGGAGGTGCTCGGTGCCGTCCAGGCGCAGGTACGGCCTGGCGGCGGTCCTCAGCAACCAGGCGTTCACCCAGTGGGGCCGCACCACGACGCTCAGGCGCGCCCGGCGCCGGGTGGCGGCACGTTCCCGTGGCGTGGTCCCCGCGGTGCTCACGGACCCACCCTCCCACCGCCCTCCGCGGTTTCAGGCGCAGCGACGCCTCTTCCCCGTCGCCCGGTCCCGTGCCACCCTCGTCGCGTGGACCAGGGGGCCCTCACCGGTTCGCTCGCCGGGGCTCTGTGCGGTGCCGTCACAGCGGTGGTCCACCGGTCGGCGCAACGCGTCGGCGCTGCTGGGGCGTGGTGGGTCGCTGCCGTCGGCGCACTGGCCGCGGCTCTGGTCACCGCCGGCAGCCTCGGGGTGCGGCCCGTGATCTTCAAGGGCGTGGCGCCCCCGGGATCGCGAGTGAGCTGGGTGGCCGTGTGCGCCGCCACCGCGCTGTGGCAGGTCCGCCGGGTGCAGCACCGGTTCGCGGGGTAGGCCCGCACGGGCAGGCGCTCGTGCGCTCGACCTCGTGGGTCGTGGGACCGGTCGGCACCGGGCGCGGGGTGGCGCGCGCTCAACCCAGCGGCACGGTCTCCAGCAGTTCCCAAGGGCCGCCGGCGTAGCGGTGCACCTCCACGCCGACGGCGTGCACCGTCCAGGGGACGAAACCCGCCGACATCTCGGCCACCAGCTCTCGCGCCTGCGCGGGGGGCACGAAGTTCTGCACGGTGACGTGCGCGGAGAACCGCTGCGCGTCCTGGCGGGTCAGCCACGGCGCGAACCGGGCGGCGAGGTCGGCGCGCAGCGCGTCCAGCGGCGCCGAGCGCAGCACCAGCGCCGCACCGCGGCCCAGCGAGCGCACCCCGCTGACCTCCACGTCGAAGGGGGGACGGCGGCACGCCTCGGCCACCTCGCCCAGCACCAGCGGCAGCTGTTCGCCGGGCAAGGCGTGGAACAGGGTGACGTGGGCGCCGACCTTCAGCCGCTCGGGCGGGAAGTGCCGGCGCCGCAGCTCGTCGAGGTGCTGCTGGTCGCCGGGGTCCAGCGCCAGGGCCAGCACCAGCGGGTCGGGTTCCCCGGGCTGCGCGCCGGGTCCGCTCACCGCTCGGCGAGCAGCAGCGCGATGCCCAGGGCGGAGAGCGCCAGGGAGAGGGCGGACAGCGCGGTGGCCGCCACCCACCAGGCGCGGTGCGGGGCCCGGCGCACCAGCGCCCGCACCGACAGCACCAGCACCACCAGCGCGACCGCGATCGCCAGGGGGAAGTAGGCCAGCGAGCACAGGACCGACAGCCCCGCTGCGATCGTGGCGCCGATCGCCCCGGTGGAGGGGTCGGCCACCTCGGGCTCGCGGGGAGGCACCGGCGGTGCCTGCCGGGGGCGGGGGTTCCTGCGCTGAGCCACCCGCCCACTGTGCCAGCCGCCGCGCGCACCGACCGCCGCGGCCCGGTGCCATCGGACCGGTGCCGCGGGTGGGTGCCGTGGATCGGGCGCCCGGGCCCGCTCACCCCGCGCTCCGTAGGGTGGGCGCGTGCCCGCCACCGCCACCGCCACCCGCCGCCCGGCCGCCCCCCGACCCGCCACCCGCCGCACCGTGCGCGGTGCCGCGGCGCTCGTCCTCGGCCTGAGCGCCGGCCTCGGCGGTGCGCTGGCCACCGCCCCGGCCGCCTCCGCGCACGACCGCCTCGTCTCCAGCGACCCGGCCGCCGACGCCGTGCTGGAGCAGGCGCCCGAGCAGGTGGTGCTGACGATGTCGGCGGCGCCCCTGGGCCTCGGGACGCAGGTGCAGGTCACCGGCCCCACCGGTGTCGTGTCCACCGGCGAGGCGCAGGTCGTCGACGAGACGGTCACCCAGGCGCTGGGCGGCGAGCGCCCCGCGGGCAGCTACGAGGTGCAGTACCGGGTGACGTCCTCCGACGGGCACCCGATCTCCGGCACCTTCACCTTCACCGCCGAGGCGGCCGCCGCTGCGGCCGGTGCCGCCACCACCGCCCCCACGCCGGACGTGGTGACCTCGTCCCCGGCGACGGAGGCGGCCCCGGCCACGGAGAGCTCCCCCGCCGCGGACGGGGACGCGGACGCGCTCGCGGACGACGACGGGACGAGCACCGGGGTGGTCGTCGCCGTGGTGGTGGCCGTCCTGGCGGTGCTCGCCGGGATCGGCGTCATCGTGGCGCGGCGGCGCCGGCGGGGCTGACCTCCCCCGCCGCCGTGCGCGCCCGGCGCCCGGCGCGCACGTCCACCAGCCACAGCGCGGTCGTCAGCAGCGCGAACGCCGCGCCCACCACCGTCACCGCGCCCCAGCCGCCGGCGATCCAGGCCGCCGACCCGGCGGCCGAGCCGAGCGCACCGCCGGTGAAGTACGTGGTCATGTAGGCGGAGTTCAGCCGGGCGCGGGCGTCCGGGCGCAGCGGGTAGATCACGTTCTGGTTGGACACGTGGACCATCTGCAGGCCCAGGTCGGCCACCGCGAAGCCGGCCACGAACAGCACCAGCGAGGTCAGCGCGTCCGAGGCGGACAGGCCCAGGGCCGCCCAGGACGCCACCAGCAGCAGCGCGCCGGCTCCCGTGGCCAGCTGGGTGCGGCCCGCGTCGGCCATCCGGCCCGCCAGCGACGCGGCCAGCGCGGCGCCCGCCCCCACCAGGGCGATCAGGCCGATGGCGCCGTCGCTGAGGCCGAAGCGCTCCCCCGCCAGCAGGAACGTCATGGTGCTGAACAGGACCGAGACGCCCGCGAAGCCCGCCGCGCCCAGCAGCGCGCGGGTGCGCAGCCGCGGCTCGGCGCGCACCAGCGCCGCCGTGGAGGCCAGCGTGGCGCGGTAGCCGCCCACCCGCCGCGGCACGCTCACCGGCAGGCGGCGGCGCAGCACCAGCGCCAGGAGCACCAGCCCGGCGGCGACCACGGCGTACGGCGCGTGCCAGCCGGCCACGTCGGCCAGCGCCCCCGACGCGCTGCGCGCCAGCAGCGCGCCGACGAGCAGGCCGCTCATCACCGTGCCCACCGCGCGCCCGGCCCGGCCCGGTTCGGCCAGCTCGGCGGCGAAGGGCACCAGGACCTGCGCGGCCACCGAGAACAGCCCCGCCACCGCGGTGCCCACCAGCAGCACGGGGAACGACGTCGCCACCGCGCACACGGCGTGCCCGGCCGCGGCCAGCAGCGCCAGGGCGGTGAGCAGCCGGCGGCGCTCCAGCAGGTCGCCCAGCGGCACCACGAGCAGCAGGCCCAGGCCGTAGGAGACCTGCGCGGTGGTGACCAGGGTGGCGGCGCTGCCCTGCCGCACCGCCAGGTCGGCGGCGATGGTGTCCAGCAGCGGCTGGTTGACGTAGTTGCCGCCGACGGTCAAGCCGGTCGCGACGGCCATGAGTAGCAGCAGGGACCGGGTGAGCACGTGCCCAGCGTGCTCCGGCGCCCCACCCGCCGTCCAAGCGATCGGGAGGGGGGCACCGATCGCGGAACGCGATGGGTCTGCCACCTGCGGCACCGCGCGGTCGACCGGGGCCCGGGTTGTCCTCCCGGGGCGCCGTGGGGAGCATGTCGGCATGTCACCGGCCTCCGAGCCGTCAGCAGAGCCGTCGGCGCAGCCGCTCGCGACGACGCGCAGCGCGGCCGTGGCGCGGGCGGTGCGGGCCGGTGAGGACAGCGAGCAGCTGCAGCGGCTGGTGCGCACGGCCGCGCGCGTCCTGCACGTGCCGGTGGTGATGGTCTCCTTCGTCGCCGCGGACCGCGAGATCATCGAGGCCGCGGTCGGCCTGCCGGAGCCGTGGGCCTCGCTGCGCTCCACCCCGCTGAGCCACTCCCTGTGCGCCCAGGTCGTCCGCCTGGACGGTCCCGTCGTCCTGTTCGACGCCCGCACGCACCCCACCTACCGGGAGCACGCGGCGGTGGTGGAGATGGGCGCCGGCGCCTACGCCGGCTACCCGCTGCGCCACGGCGGGCACACGCTGGGGGCCTTCTGCGCGGCCGACTTCGTCCCGCGCCAGTGGTCCGCCGGCGACCTGCAGCTGCTGGAGGACCTCGCCGCCGCGGTGTCCGGGGAGCTGGGCCTGCGCATCGCGCTGCAGGAGCTGCAGGACTCGCACGCGCAGCTGCGCGGGCAGGTCGCGGAACTGCGCGAGCAGTCGCGCACCGACCCCCTGACGGGCGTGGCCAACCGCCGCCGCTTCGACGAGCGCCTGGCCGAGGAGGTCGCCCGCCTGCAGCGGCAACCCGCTCCCCTGTCGCTGGTCCTCGTCGACGTCGACCGGTTCGAGGAGGTCGACGGCACCGCCGGGCGCACCGCCGGGCACCGGGCCGGTGACGCGGTCCTGGCCGAGGTCGCCGCCCGCGCGCGGGCCGTGCTGCGCCGCACGGACCTCGTCGCCCGCCTGGGGGGTGCCGAGTTCGCCGTGCTCCTGCCGGACGCCGACGCCACCGCCGCCGACCGGTCGGCGCAGCGCGTGCGCCGCGCCGTCCGGGAGCGCCCCGTCGCCGGCCTGGCGGTCACCGTCACCACCGGCACCGCGACCTACGTCCCCTCCCGCGGGGTCGAGCAGTTCCTCGCCGACGCCGACGCCGCCCTGCACGAGGCCGGGAGCTCCCCGAGCGCCGGGGCCACGGGGACCGGCGACGGGGACGGGGACGGGACGTGAGGGGTTCCGCGCAACGGGGCAGACTCGGGGCATGAGCGCACCCGAGGGCCCCGACTCCGCAGACACCCCCGGCTCCGCCGACACCCCCGACACCGTCGACACCGCCTTCGCCGGCCTCGGCCTGCGGGAGGAGCTGCTGCGGGCCCTGACCGCGCTCGGTTACGAGGAACCCACGCCCGTGCAGCGGGAGGCCGTGCCGCCGCTGCTGGCCGGCCACGACGTCCTCGGGGTCGCGGCGACCGGCACCGGCAAGACCGCGGCGTACGCGCTGCCCCTGCTGCACGTCCTCGCGCCGCTGCCCGAACGGCCGGGCACCCCCACCGCCCTGGTGCTGGCCCCCACCCGGGAACTGGCGGTGCAGGTCTCGGAGGCGATGTACAAGTACGGCCGCGAGCTCGGCGCCCGGGTGCTGCCCGTGTACGGCGGCACCCCCGTCGGCCAGCAGCTGCGGGCGCTCTCGCGCGGCGTGGACGTCGTCGTGGCCACCCCCGGCCGGGCGCTGGACCTGCTCGGGCGCGGGGCGCTGAACTTCGAGGCGCTGCGCACCGTCGTGCTCGACGAGGCCGACGAGATGCTCGACATGGGCTTCAGCGAGGACATCGAGGCGCTGCTGTCCGCCACGCCCGAGGAGCGCCAGACGGTGCTCTTCTCCGCGACCATGCCCGCCCGCACGGCGGCGCTGGCCCGCCGGCACCTGCGCGAGCCGGTGCGGGTGCGCATCGAGCGGGCCGCCGTCCCCGCCGGGCAGGTGCCGAAGGTCCGCCAGAGCGCCTACCTGGTCCCCCGCGCCCACAAGACGGCCGCGCTGGGCCGGGTGCTGGACGTGGAGGCGCCCGGCGCGGCCATCGTCTTCTGCCGCACGCGCGAGCAGGTGGACACCGTCACCGAGAGCCTGAACGGGCGCGGCTACCGGGCCGAGGCCCTGCACGGCGGCATGAGCCAGGACCAGCGCGAGAAGGTGATGGGCCGGCTGCGGGCGGAGACCGCGGACCTGCTGGTGGCCACCGACGTCGCCGCGCGCGGGCTGGACGTGGAGCACCTGACCCACGTCGTGAACTACGACGTGCCCAGCGCGCCGGAGTCCTACGTGCACCGCATCGGCCGGGTCGGGCGCGCCGGGCGGGAGGGCGTGGCCATCACCCTGGCCGACTCCCGCGAGCACCGGATGCTGAAGACGATCGAGCGGGTCACCGGCCAGCGCATCGCCGTCGAGTCGCTGCCGACGGTCGCCGACCTGCACGCCCGGCGCCTGGAGCTGACCCGCGCCGCGCTGCGCGAGAGCCTGCTCACCGACGACCTCGACCGCTTCCGCAGCGTGGTGGAGCCGCTCGGCGACGAGTTCGACCTCGTCCAGGTCGCCCTGGCCGCGGTCAAGCTCGCCCACGAGGCCACCGGCGGCCGCGACGACGACGAGGCCGACATCCCGGCCGAGCGGCCGGCGCCCGCCGGGGCCACCGGGCCCACCGGGCGGGGCGGCCGGCCCCAGCGCGGCGGGGGCCGGGGACCCGGCGGGAGCGGGCAGCCGATGACGCGCCTGTACGTGGGGGCGGGGCGCAGCGCCGGCATCCGCCCGCAGGACCTCGTGGGGGCGATCGCCGGGGAGTCCTCCCTGACCGGGCGGGACGTGGGCGCCATCGAGATCACGGAGCGGTTCTCGCTGGTCGAGGTGCCCGCGGACAGCGCCGAGGAGGTCATCCGCGGCCTGCGCGCGGCGACCCTGCGCGGCAGGCGGGCGACGGTGCGCCGCGAGCGCCCCGCCGGGCGGGGCACGGCCGAGCGCCGGTGACGCCCCTGCAGCTGCGGTGCGCGCTGGCCGTGGCCGACGCCCTGCACTTCACCCGCGCCGCGCACGAGGTGGGCACCACCCAGTCGGCGCTCAGCGCCCACGTCGCCCGGCTGGAGGACGAGCTCGGCACGACGCTGTTCGAGCGCACCAGCCGCAGCGTGCGGCTCACCGCGGCCGGCGAGGCGCTGCTGCCGCGCGCCCGCGCGGTGCTGGCCGAGCTGGACCGGCTGCGCACGGACGTGGCCGCGGTCACCGGGGCCGTCGAGGGGCCGTTGCGCATCGGCACCATCCCCACCCTCGCCGACGTGGACCTGGCGGGGTTGCTGGCGCTGCTGCGCGAACGGCACCCCGGGGTGCGCGCCACCGTCGTGGAGCAGACCTCCAGCCGCACCCTGGCCGCCGTCGCCGACGGCACCCTGGACGTGGGGTTCACCGGCACCGCGCTCAGCGAGCCCCTGACCGGCGTGCAGGTGCAGGTCATCGCCACCGAGCCGCTGGCGGCCGTCGTCGCCGAGGGCGACCCGTGGGCGGCCCGGCACCGGCTGCGCCTGCGGGACCTCGCCGGGCGGGCGGGCGTGGACTTCCCCGCCGGCACCAGCGGGCGCCGGCAGAGCGACGAGGCGTTCGCGGCGGCCGGCCTGGCGCGCGAGGTCGCCGTGGAGAGCTCCTCGGCCGCCTTCCTGCTGGACCTCGTGCGCGCCGGGGTGGGGGTCGCGCTGCTGCCGGCCGCGACGGCGCGCGCGGCCGGCGGGGTGCGGGCGGTCCCGGTGGTGGACGCGCCGGTGCGCCGGGTGTGCGCCGTGCACGCCGGTGCGGCTTCCTCCGCCGCGGCCCGCGCCTTCCTGGACCTGCTCGCGCAGCGGCTGCCCGCGTGAGCACGACGAGGGGCGGCCCCCACCGGGGGCCGCCCCTCGCACGTCAGAGCGTCTCAGCGCACCGTCACGGGACGGTGGTCACGGGACGATGAGACCGGCCGTCTGCGAGCGCGCGCGCTCGAAGCGCTGGGCGGCGTCGGCCCAGTTCACGACGTTCCACCACGCCTTGACGTAGTCGGCGCGGACGTTCTTGTAGTCCAGGTAGTAGGCGTGCTCCCACACGTCCAGCAGCACGATCGGCACCAGGCCGAGCGCGATGTTGCCCTGCTGGTCGTAGAGCTGGACGTTGATGAGCTTCTGGCCCACCGAGTCCCACGCCAGGATCGCCCAGCCCGAGCCCTGCACGCCCGCGGCGACGGCCGCGAAGTGCGCGCGGAACTTGTCGAAGGAGCCGAACTGCTCGTCGATGGCGGCGGCCAGCTCGCCGGTCGGCTTGTCGCCGCCGTCCGGGGACAGGTTCGGCCAGAACGCCGAGTGGTTGACGTGCCCGCCCAGGTTGAAGGCCAGGTTCTTCTCGTGCAGGTTCACGGTGGCCAGGTCGTCGGCGTCGCGCGCCGCGGCCAGCTTCTCCAGGGCCGTGTTGGCGCCCGTCACGTACGCCTGGTGGTGCTTGTCGTGGTGCAGTTCCATGATCGTGCCCGAGATGTGGGGCTCGAGCGCGGAGTAGTCGTACGGAAGGTCCGGCAGCGCGTAGTCAGCCATGTCGTCTCGTCGTCTCCTCGTCCATCACCAGGGTTCTCGCGCGGAGCGGACGGCGCCCGACGGGAGCCGGGCGGCTGGGCGCCCGCGCGCTCGACCTTCGCGCAGCCTCCCGGGCCGCGCAACCGGCCACCGGCAGCATCCCACCTGGTGATCACCGCGTCCGGGCGGGGTGTCGGCGGCGCCTGGCAGGGTGGGCCCGTGACCTCCTCGGCCGCCACCGGCTCCCGCGCACCCGCCCCCCGGCCCGCGGGCGTGCCCGTGGTCGGGTTCGACCTCGACATGACGCTGGTGGACTCCAGCGAGGGCATCACCGCCACGCTGCGGGCGGTGCTGGGCGAGGTCGGCGTGCGCGTGACCGCCGAGGACACCCGGCCGTACGCGGGCGTGCCGCTGGAGCTCATCGTCGCGGGCCTGGCCCCGGGCACCTCCCCGGAGGGCGTCGCCGCGCTCGCCGCGCGCTACAAGGAGCTGTACCCCTCGCTGGGCGTGCCCGGCGTGCAGGCCTACCCGGGGGCGGCGGCCGCCCTGGCCGCGCCCGCCGCGCACGGCGGGCGCAGCGTCGTCGTCAGCGCGAAGCACGCCCCGAACGTGCACCGGGTGCTGGCCCGCGCCGGCCTGGACGGCGCGGTGCGCCCCGAGGACGTCGCCGGGGACCTGTTCGCCGAGCAGAAGGGCGTGCGCCTGGCCGAGGTCGGCGCCACGGCCTACGTGGGCGACCACCCCGGCGACGTGCGCGCCGCCCGCGTCGCCGGCGCCGTCGCCGTGGGCGTGACCACGGGCGCCCACGACGCCGCCGCGCTGCGCGGCGCCGGCGCCGACGTCGTCCTGGACGGGCTGGAGGACTTCCCCGCCTGGGTCGCCGCGCACGCCGCCGACCTGGCCGGCGCCGCCGTGCGCCCGGCCGGGCGGGAGGGCACCGCCCCCGGATCCCGTTAACCTGGGTACCGGTCGACGCGCCCCCGCCCGGGGCCGCGCGACGGCCCGCAGACACCCGACGCTCCCCGGGCCGCGGCCGCAGGCCGCGCCCACCGCTCACACGAGAAGGTTCCCGTGCCGACTGGCAAGGTCAAGTGGTTCGACGCCGACAAGGGGTTCGGCTTCCTCGCCGCCGAGGACGGCGGCGAGGTGTTCGTGCACGCCTCGGCGCTGCCGGCGGGCGCCACGACGCTGTCCAAGGGCGCCCGCGTGGAGTTCGGCGTGGTGCAGGGCGAGCGCGGCACGCAGGCGCTGTCCGTGCGCCTGCTGGAGCCCGTGCACTCCGTGGCGCGCGCCACCCGCAAGAAGCCCGAGGACATGGTCGTCATCGTGGAGGACCTCATCAAGCTCCTCGACGGCGTCTCCGCATCGCTGCGCCGGGGCCGCTACCCCGAGAAGGGCGGGGCCCGCAAGGTCGCCACCGTCCTGCGCGCCGTCGCCGACGACCTCGAGGTCTGAGGGTGGCCGAGAGCACCGCGGCCCGCCCGCGCCGCGCCCGCAAGCCCGTCCTGGACGCGGCGACGGCCGGTGCCGTCGACCTGGCCCGCGCGGCCGCCGAGGAGGTCGCCGACGCGGGCACCGTCGGCGAGCACCTGGAGGCCGTCGCCGAGGGCGACCGGGTCGTCAGCCACGCCTTCGCGTGCCTGCTGCCGGGGTACCGGGGGTGGCGGTGGACGGTGACGCTGACGCGCGCCTCCCGCGCCCGCAACGTCACCGTCAGCGAGGTGTGCCTGCTGCCCGGCGACGAGGCGCTGCGCCCGCCGCAGTGGCTGCCGTGGGCCGAGCGCATCGCCCCCGGTGACGTGGGCCCGCGCGACACGCTGCCGCGCAAGGCGGACGACCCGCTGCTGGAGCAGGGCTACGAGGCCGTCGGCGACGACGAGGCCGACGCGCTGGCGCTGTGGGAGCTGGGCCTGGGCCGCGAGCGGGTCCTGTCGGCGCAGGGCCGCGACGAGGCCGCGACGCGCTGGTACGACGGCGACCGCGGCCCGCGCACCGAGATCGCCGAGAACGCCGCCGCCCCGTGCTCCACGTGCGGGTTCTACCTGCTGCTGGCCGGTTCGCTGCGGCAGGTGTTCGGGGTGTGCGCCAACGAGTGGTCCCCCGAGGACGGCCGCGTCGTCAGCGCCGACCACGGCTGCGGCGCGCACAGCGAGACCGACGTGGAGGCCGAGCCGGAGGCCGCACCGCCCGCACCGCTGGTGGACGACCTCGCCGTCGACGAGCTGGACCTCGTGGGCACCGCCGACGACGCGGGCGACGCGGACCCGGCGTCCTGAACCGTCCCGCGGCCGCGGTGGACCCCGACCCCTTCGGCACCGCGCGGCTGCGCGGGCGGGTCCTGCAGGCGTGGGCGGCCTCGCCCGCGCGGCTGCGCGAGGACGCCAACGCCGAGGAGGACGCCGCCCTCGGCGCCTACCGCGACCGGCTGGTGGTGGAGCTGGCGCAGAACGCCGCCGACGCCGCGGCGGCCGCCGGGGTGGGCGGCCGGCTGCTGCTGCGCCTGAGCGAGGACCCCGGCGGCGGGCCGGGGCGGCTGCTGGCCGCCAACACCGGCGCCCCGCTGGACGCCGCGGGCGTGCAGGGCCTGGCGACGCTGCGCGCCTCCGCCAAGCGCGGCGCCGGCGCCGAGGTGGTGGGCCGTTTCGGCGTGGGCTTCTCCGCGGTGCTGGCCGTCACCGACGCCCCCGCGGTCGCCTCCACCACCGGCGCGGTGCGCTTCTCCCGCGAGGACAGCGCCGCCCTGGTGCGCGAGGTCGCGCACGGCCCGGGCGGTGAGGGGCTGCGCGCGGAGGTGGAGCGGCGCGGCGGGCACGTGCCCGTGCTGCGGCTGCCGTTCCCCGCCGACGCCGCACCCCCGGCCGGTTACGACACCGCCGTGGACCTGCCGCTGCGCGACGCGGCGGCGCGCGAGCTGGTGCGGGAGCTGCTGGCCGGCACCGGGGACGTGCTGCTGCTGGCGCTGCCCGCCCTGGACGAGGTGGTCGTGCAGGTCCCCGGCGAGCCGGATCGGGTGCTGCGCGACGTCGCCGAGCGGTGGCGGGTGCTGCGCCGCGCCGGCCGGCACGAGGCGGCGGCGCTGACGGGCCGGGGCGTGGAGGAGCGCGAGCGGCCCGCCTGGCACCTGGCGTGGGCGCTGCCGCGCACCGGGTCCGCGGCACCGGCCGTGCCGGGCGTGCTGTGCGCCCCCACCCCCACCGACGAGGACCTGCCGTGGCCGGCGCTGCTGGTGGCGACCCTGCCGCTGGGCCCGGACCGGCGCCGGGTGGTGCCCGGGCCCGCCGCCGACGCCGTGCTGGACGCCGCCGCGCAGGGGTACTGCGACCTGCTCGTGCAGGTGGCCGCCGACGGCGGCGACGCCACCGCCCTGCTGCCGCACGGGGTGGCCGCCGGGCGGCTGGACGCCGAGCTGCGCGAGCGGGTGCTGCTGCGCGCCCGCGACGCCCCGCTGCTGCCCGCCGTGGAGGCGGTGCCGGAGGGTGCGGGTGAGCCGGGTGGCGAGGGCGCGGGCCGGCTGCTGCTGCGGCCGTCGTCGGCGATCGCGCTGCGCGGCGCCGGGGCCGACGACCCGGTGCTGCTGGCCGCGCTGGCCCCGTCCCTGGCGGGCCTGGTGGCGGCGCCGCGCGCCGTGGACCGCCTGCTCACCGAGCTGGGCGTGGTGCGCGTCGGCCTGGCCGACGCGCTGGAGCTGCTGCCCGGCACCGGCCCGCCCGCGGCCGCGCGCGAGCTGTTCGCGGCGCTGCTGCCGCTGGCGGCCGACGCCTCGGCGCGCGAGGCGGTGTCCGGGCTGCCGGTGCCGCTGCTGGACGGGCGCACGGTGCACGGCGCCCGCGGCGTCGTCGTCCTGGACGCCGCGGCGGCGGGCGCCCTGGACCCCGGCGCCGCCCGGCTGCTGGCCGGGTACGGCCTGCGGGTGGCGCACCCGGACGCCGCGGCCGGTGCGGCCGGTGAGCTGCTGGTGCGGCTGGGCGCGCGGGAGGGCGGCGCGTGGGCGCTGCTCACCGACCCGGCGCTGGCGGCGGCCGCCGCGGGCTCCCCCGACGCCGAGGACCCCGACGCCGTCGCGGACGCGGTGCTGGCCGTGGTGGAGGCCGCGGTGACCGGCCCGGACGGCCCGGACGGCGGCGACGGCGCCGTCGACGAGGACGCCGTGGCCCGGGTGGCGCGCGACGTGCCGGTGCTGCGCGACCTCGCGCTGCGCGACGCCGACGGGGAGCTGGCACCCGCCGGCGCCCTGGTGCTGCCCGGCACGCTCGCGGCGCGCGCCCTGGACCCGGCGGCGGTCGCCGAGGTGGACCCCGAGCTGCTGGAGGCGTGGGGGCCGGGGGTGCTGCGGGCCGCCGGGGTGCTGGCCGGGCTGGTCGCCGTGCCGGTGAGCGCCCTGGACCTCGGCGACCCGCAGGAGGTCGGCGACGCGGTGGAGCGCGGGGTCGCCGGCCTGGACGAGTACGTGCAGGAGGTGTGGGGCGACGTGCTGGACGCCGCCGCCGACGGGCCCGACGACGACACCGGTCCCGCTGGGCCGGGCAGCGCGTGGGGCACCGTCGTGGAGGACGCCTGGGCGGTGCCCGACCTGGACCTGGTGACCGGGTGGTGGCCGGACGTGCTGGGCGCGCTGAGCGCCGACCCGGTGGGGGCGGCCGCCCTGACCCGGCCGTGGGCGGTGGGCGGTCGCCGCCGGCCGGGGCCCGCGGCCTGGTGGCTGCGCACCCGCGGGCCGCTGCCGCCGGTCAGCCGCGCCCCCGGGAACGCCGCGCCGCGGTGGCTGCCGGCCGCACCGCGGTGGGTGCAGGAGCTGCCGGCGCCGGTGCGCGCGGCACTGGGGGTGCTGGAGGACCTGTCCGGTGCCGGGGCGCACGACGTGGCGGGCCTGCTGGCGGCGGCGGCCACCGACCCGGCCGCGGTGCCGGTGGCGGACCTGCTGCGGGTGTGGGCGCTGCTGGCCGCCCACGCCGGCGACCTGCCCCCGCAGCAGCCACGGGTGCTGGCGGCCCTGGACCCCGCGGGACGGGCCGTGCGTGCCCGCGCCGGCGACGTGGTGGTCGCCGACGACCCCGGCTGGGCGCAGCGCACCGACCTGGGCCCGCGCCTGCTGGTGCCGGCCCGGTGCGCCACGGCGGTGGCGGACCTGCTGGACGTGGACCTGGCCTCCGACCGCGCCGACGGCGTGGTCGAGGAGTCCGGGGACGGCGACGTGCGACCGGTGCCGGCGGAGGTGGCGGTGCTGCTGCCGGGCTGCCCGCCGTCGTGGCGGGCGGTGCGGCGGCTGCACGTGGACGGGCACGAGGTGGCGTTCTGGGTGGAGCCGACGGACGGGCCGGGCTCGGCGACCGTGCGGGCGACGGGCACCAGCGCCGCGGCCGCGGGCCTCGCGCTGGCGGCGGGCCGCTGGGCGCTGCGCCGGGCGGTGGCCGAGCTGCTGACCGCGGACTCCGGGCAGCGGGCCCGCCTGCTGGCGGAGGAGCTGCCCGGCTAGCCGTGCTGCCGGCGCACCCGCGGCGGCGGTACCCCGCCGGGGTTCACTCCAGGGGGGCCTCCACGAACCCCTCGGTGGCGGCCGTGACGCGCGCGGCGGTGGCCCAGCGGTCGTCGCCGTCCAGCCGCACCACCGTGTCCGCGCCCAGGAGCGCGTCGATCTCCTCGACGACCCGCTCGGAGACGGCGCCCGGCCCGCCGATGACGTACACCAGGCCCGGGTCGCGCTCGCGCAGCTGGTCGGCGGTGGCCGCCGGCAGGGCGTCTGCGGCGGTCAGCAGGACCCCGGTGTCGAGCACGGAGGCCAGGGGGCCGGCGGCCAGGGCGTCGACGGAGTGCGCGTCCTCCCCGGACGCGACGACCGAGGCGCGGGTGAGCTCGGGGGGAGCCGGGGTGGCGGCGGAGGACGCGGTCGCGGCGGCGGCCCCGGCGACCGCCAGCGCCGCGGCGGTGGCCGCTGCAGCCCGCCGCCGGTGCGCGGCCGGGCCGCGGAGCACGGCGCGCGCGGTGCTGCCGGTGCGCTGCTCGGGGTGCTGCTCGGAGTGGTGTCGCACGGGGGTGCCTCCTCGTCCTGCGGCGCGGGGCCGGTCCCCGCTGCTGCGGGTAGGACGTGGGAGCGCCGCGTCGCGTTGCACGCCGGGGCCCGGCACGCCCGGGCGGGTCAGGGGCCGGGGTGCTCGTGCGGCCGCGGGTCGCCGGACCCGGCCGGCCCCCGCTGGTGCCGGGGAGCGGCGCGGCGCTCGCGCCGGTGCACGTACCCGAGGCCGACCAGGCCGAGCACGATGCCGGCGGTGCAGGAGCCCAGCCAGCGCCCCTCCCCCGTCGCCCGCACCTCCGGCACCACGAGCGCGACGACGAGCAGCACCCCCCACACGGCCAGGCCGACGAGCACGGCGCGGCGGTCGTCGGTGCGCAGCGGCGGCGGCGGGGGCTTGGCCCGGGAGGGCGGCAGGTACAGCGGCACGCCCCCAGTGTGCGCGACGGGCACCTCTGGTGGGATGGGCCCCGTGCCCCAGCAGACGCCCGCCCCCGCCTCGCCCGCGACCGTGCTCACCGACCCGTCCCCGCGCCGGCGCACCGCGCTGGTGACCGGTGCCAGCAGCGGCATCGGCGCCGCGACGGTGCGGGCCCTGGCCGCGGCGGGGTTCGACACCGTGGCGGCGGCCCGCCGGGTGGAGCGCTGCGAGGAGCTGGCCCGGGAGGTCGGCGGCCGGGCCCTCGCGCTGGACGTCACCGACGACGCCTCGGTGGCGGCGCTGGCGGCGGCGGTGCCGGAGGTGGACGTCGTGGTGCACTCCGCCGGCGGCGCCCTGGGCACCGACAGGGTCGAGGACGGCGACGTCGAGGGCTGGCGGCGCATGTACGACACGAACGTGCTGGGCGTGCTGCGCGTGCACAAGGCGCTGCTGCCGGCGCTGCGCCGCGGCGGCGACGGGCACGTCGTGGTGCTGGGGTCCATCGCCGGTTTCGAGACCTACCCGGGCGGCGGCGGGTACACGGCCGTCAAGCACGCGGTCAACGCGCTGTGCCGCACGGTGCGCCAGGAGATGGTGGGCGAGCCGGTGCGGGTCACGGAGATCGCCCCCGGCATGGTGGAGACGGAGTTCTCCCTGGTGCGCCTGGGCGACGCGGAGGCGGCGGCGAGGGTCTACGAGGGGCTGACGCCGCTGAGCGCGCAGGACGTCGCAGAGGTGATCGCCTTCGCGGTCACGCGGCCGCCGCACGTCGACCTGGACCGGGTCGTGGTGCGCCCGGTGCAGCAGGCCGACGCCGCGCACGTGCACCGGCGCCGCTGAAGCGCACCCGGCTCGCGGCGGCGGGGGGTCAGCGCCCCGGGTGCAGCAGCCCGGCGGCCACCGGCCGCCCGAACAGCCAGCCCTGGGCGCGGTCGCATCCCATCTCGCGCAGCAGCGTCGCCTGTTCGCGGGTCTCCACGCCCTCGGCGGTGACGACCATGCCGTGGGCGTGCGCCAGGGCGATGAGGGCCCGCACGACGGCCGCGGCGCGCTCGGAGGTGCCCAGCGGCCGCACGAAGCTCATGTCGATCTTCAGGAAGCTCAGCGGGAAGCGGTCCAGGTAGGACAGCGAGGAGTAGCCCGTCCCGAAGTCGTCCAGGCCGACGCGGGCGCCGACGCTGCGCAGCTCGCCGAGGCTGGCGCGGGTGGAGCTGGACAGGTCGATGAGGGTGCGCTCGGTGACCTCGCAGAGCAGGCTGGAGCCGGCGGCGCCGGTGCTCTCCACGCTGTGCGCCAGGCGGTGCGCGAAGGAGGGGTGCTCCAGGGTCTTGCCGGAGACGTTGAACGAGACCTGCAGGCCCTCGCCGTCCTGGCGCCACTGGCGCAGCTGGCGCAGCACCTCCCCCAGCACCCAGGTGTCGACGTCCACGATGAGGCCGGTGTCCTCGGCGGTGTCGACGAACGCCTTGGGCTCGAGCAGCCCCTCCACGGGGTCCTGCAGGCGCACGAGGGCCTCGGCGGCCACGAGCCGCTCGTCGCGCAGGTCGACGATGGGCTGCCACACCACGCGCAGGCCGTCGGTGCGCAGGGCGCGGCGGACCTTGTGCTCGGCCTCCCGGCGCGCCTGGGCGTCCTCGCGCATGGCCGCGTCGTAGACGGCCACGCGGTCGCGCCCGGCGTCCTTGGCGCGGTACAGCGCCATGTCGGCGCTGCGGAAGAGGTCGTCGGCGGTGCCGTCGTGGCCGACGGCGACGCCGGCGCTGGAGGTGCACACGAACGGCTCGGGCAGGCCGGGCAGCAGGACGGGGGCGCGCAGGCGCCGCAGGATGTTGCGGGCCATGGTGGCGGCGGCATCGGGGCGGTCCACGCCGGGCACCATGAGGACGAACTCGTCGCCCCCCAGGCGCGCCAGGGTCGAGCCGGCGGGGGCGGTCTGCTGCAGGCGGGCGGCGATCTGGCACAGCAGCGCGTCGCCGATCTGGTGCCCGAGGGTGTCGTTGACGAGCTTGAAGCGGTCCAGGTCCAGCAGGACGAGCGCGACCGCGCTGGTGGGGGTGGCGCCCGCCAGGGCCTCGCCGAGCCGGACGTCCAGCACGGCCCGGTTGGCCAGCCCCGTCAGGGAGTCGCACTGGGCCAGCCGCACCAGCTCCCCCGTGGAGCGGTCCCCGGCGGCGAGGTCGAGCACGAGGCCCTGGACGACACCGGCACCCCCGGCGCCGCCGGTGCCCAGGGGCACGCTGGCACCCAGGAGGGTGCGCTCGGTGCCGTCGGCGGCGGTCACCCGGAACGGGTACGGCACGGGCGCCCCCACGCGGGCGGCGGGGTCCTGGGCCCCCGCGAAGGGACCCCGGTCGTCGGGGTGGACGCGCTCGCGCCAGGTGGCCAGGTCGGGGTCGGGGTCGTCGGGACCCATCCCCAGCACGGCGCGCAGCCGGTCGTCCAGGGTGAGGCGGCCCGTGGCGGGGTCCCACGACCAGGAGCCGAGCCCGGCCAGGCGCACGGCGCCGGACAGCAGCTTCTGCACACCGGCCAGCTCGGCGGTGGCCCGCTCGGCGTCGCGGGCGGCCCGCAGGGCGCGCCAGGCGGCTCCGGCGGCGGCGGCGAGCAGTTCCGGGGGGGCGTGGTCGGGCGCGGGTGCTCCCCACACGGCCAGCCGGGGCGCGCCCGGGTCGCCGGGCAGGAGCTCCAGGACGGCCGAGGGCGTGGCGCGGGCGAGGTCGGCGGCGGTGGTGCGCCGGCCGGGCAGCAGGACCACCTCGCCGCGGGCGGCGAGGACCTCCATCTCGCGGTGGCGGGAGCGCGCGACGGGTTCCAGCAGCAGGGCGCGGGTGCAGCCGGCCTGTCGGACCTCGTCGACGAGCTGCTCGGCGAGGGCGCCGGGGTCGGTGCAGCCGGCGAGGCGGCGCTGGGCCTGCAGGACGGCGGTGACGTCCAGCCGGGGCCCCTGGCCCGGCACGGACCCGTCCCGCAGGACCGAGGTCGTCGGAGAACCCCTCACGCGTCAGCTCCCGTCGTCGAGCAGGCAGCCCGGCCTGACACCCGCTCACCTCCCTCGACTGTAACGCTTCGTAGAGCACCGAGGTACTCATCGTCACAAAAGATTCGTTGCTGTTGGTAATTAACATGGCTAAGGAGTAACGTGCCGGTGTGACCAGCACCACCCCCGAGCCGCCCGCCGCCCCCGGCGAGGGCGGCGCACCCGCCGACGAGGCTCGCGTGGACCGGCTCGCCGTCGACCTGCGCGTCGCCCTGCTGCGCACCGCGCGCCGGCTGCGCTCGCAGAAGAGCGTCGAGGACCTGACCGACGGGCAGTTCTCCGTCCTCGCCCACCTGCACGTCCACGGCCCGCGCACCCCCGGCGAGCTCGCCGAGGCCGAGCACGTGCGCCCGCCCTCGATGACGCGCACCGTCACCGCGCTGGCCGCCGCCGGTTACGTCGAGCGCACCGGCCACCCCGACGACGGGCGCCAGGTGCTCGTCTTCCCCACCGCCGCCGGCCGCGCCGCGGTCGAGGAGACCCGCGCGCGCCGCTCCGCGTGGCTGCGCGAGCGCCTGGCCCGCCTGGACGACGGCGAGCGCGCCACCCTGGAGAGCGCGGCCCGCCTGCTGCGCGCGGTGGTCGAGGAGTGAACCGGACCTTCCGCTCGCTGCGGCACCGCGACTACCGCCTGTGGGCCACCGGCGCCGTCGTCAGCAACACCGGCACGTGGATGCAGCGCGTGGCGCAGGACTGGCTGGTCATCCAGGTCCTGACGAACGGCTCCGGCACCGCCGGCGGCATCACCACCGGCCTGCAGTTCGGCCCGATCCTGCTGCTGGCTCCCGTGGCCGGCTGGGTCGCCGACCGCTTCCCGCAGCGGCGCACCCTGATGGCCACGCAGGCGGCGATGATGGTCCTGGGGCTGGCGATGGCGGCGCTCGTGCTGTCCGGGTTCGTCCAGCTGTGGCACGTCTACGTCCTGGCCACGCTGCTGGGCTGCGTCTCGGCGCTCGACGGGCCCGTGCGCCAGACCTTCGTGGGCCAGCTCGTGCCGCCGGAGGACCTGCCCAACGCCATCGGGCTGAACTCCGCCTCGTTCAACTCCGCCCGCCTCATCGGCCCCGGGCTGGCCGGCCTGCTGATCGCGGCGTTCGGCACCGGGCCGGTGTTCCTGATCAACGCGCTGTCGTTCCTCGGCCCGCTGACCACCCTGCACCTGATGCGCCCGGCCGAGCCGGTGCGCCGCGAGCGCCCCGCGAAGGGCACGGGCGGGATGCGCGAGGGCCTGCGGTACGTGCGCGCCCGCCCGGACCTGCTGGCGATCTTCGCCCTCGTGGGCGTCGTGGGGACGTTCGGGCTGAACTTCCAGCTGACCTCCGCGCTCATCACGAGCGTGAAGTTCGGCCGGGACGCGGCCGCGTTCGGGGTGGCCGGCACCGTGCTGGCCGTCGGCTCGCTGCTGGGTGCGCTCATCGCCGCGCGCCGCGAGCGGCCCCGCTGGCGGCTGGTGATCGGTGCCGCGGTGGCGTTCGCGGTGACCGCCTCGGTGTCGGCGGTGATGCCGAACTACTGGCTGTACCTGGTGGTCCTGCCGTTCCTGGGGTTGTCGTCGCTGACGCTGCTGACGGCGGCCAACGCGACGGTGCAGATGAGCACCGAGCCGCGCATCCGTGGCCGGGTGATGGCGCTGTACATGTCGCTGGTGCAGGGCGGCACCGTCGTCGGGGGCCCCTTCGTGGGCTGGGTCGGCACCCGGTTCGGGGCGGAGTGGTCGGTGCTGGTGGGCTCGATCCCCTCGGGGCTGGTGGCGGTGGCCGTGGGGTTCGTGGTGCTGAGGCGCGCCAGGGTCCGGCTGAGGTACTCCTTCCGCACCACCCCGCACCTGCGGGTGGTCCCGGTGCGCTCCCCCGACGGCGGTGACGAGTGCGACGTCGCCGCGGCGTAGCCGGGGCCGGGGCCCAGGCGCGGGGCCCCGCTTCAAGGACGAGCGCCGGACTGCCGACTCCTGACCGGTGAGCTCCTCGTCCAGGCGGTCGACCTCCCCGGCGCGCCACCTGCTCGCCCCCCTCCTCGTGGCGGGGCTGCTCGCCGCGGCCGCGGTGCTGCTGCACCGGACCTTCCGCCACCACTCCTGGGCGGAACTGGGTGGCGACCTGCTGGCGCTCGGTCCGGGCACCGCGCTCGCCGCCCTCGGCGCGACGGCGGTCTCCTACCTGGCGATGACCGGCTACGACGCGCTGGCGCTGCGCTACGTCGGGCACCCGCTGCCCTACCGCCGCTACGGCCTCGCGTCGTTCGTCGCCACCGCCTTCGGCAACAACCTGGGCGCCTCCGCGGTGGTGGGGGCGGCGCTGCGCGCCCGCGTCTACTCCAGCTGGCGGGTCCCCGGGTCCGCCATCACCCGGATCGTCGGCTTCAACCTGGTCACCCTGGTGCTGGGAGCCGCGGTCCTGGCCGGCGGCGGGATGCTGCACGACCCGCTCAAGGCCGGCCGGGCGCTGCACCTGCACGGTGCCGCCGTCCTGGTCCTCGGGTCGCTGCTGCTGGTGTCGGTGGCCGGCTACCTCCTCTGGGCCTGCGCCGGGCGTCCGATCGGCTGGCGCGGCCGGCGCGTCGACCGGCCCTCGCCCGGCCTGGCGGTGGCTCAGGTCGTGCTGTCCACGTTCGAGTGGCTGACCATGGCCGCGGCCCTGCACGTCCTGCTGCCCGCCGAGGACAGGCTCCCGTTCCTGGCGTTCGCCGTCGCCTTCTCGATCGCGACCGTCGCCGGGCTGGTCAGCGGCGTGCCCGGTGGGCTGGGCGTCTTCGAGACGGCGCTGGTGGTGCTGATCGGGCCGACGACCTCGCCCGCGGGGCTCGCGGTGGCCCTGGTGGCCTACCGGCTCTGCTACTTCGTGCTGCCGCTGCTCCTGGCGACCGTGCTCCTCGTCGTGCACGAGGCCCGCCGGGGCGTGACGGCGCCGGGCCCGGCGCGCACCGCCGCGGCGGGGGCGCCCCCCGCGCGCATCTCCTCCGTGCTCACGCCCTCCGTGCTCGCCCTGAGCGTCGCGGGCACCGGCGTGTTCATGCTCATGGTGGGTGACCTGCCGGGCCCTCGGGCCCTGGACGTGTCGGCCGTCACCATCAGCCTCGCCGGGTTGTCCGCCCTGCTCACGGCCCGGGGACTGCACCGGCGGCTGAGGCGCGCCTGGGCGGGCACCCTCGCGCTCCTGGCCGGCGTCACGGCGATCGCCGCCGCCCACGGCGACCTGGTGCTGTCCGCGGTGACCGCCGTGCTCGCGCTCCTCCTGGTGCCGACCCGCTCGGCGTTCTACCGCGGCCCCCTCTTCGCCCGGCCGCGGAACCCCGCCTGGCCGATCACCGCGACCGTGCTGGTCGGGGCCGCCGTCTGGTGGCACGAGTTCGGCGGTGCCGGCGGCGCGGTCGACGCCCCGCTGCTGGTGGCGTCGTTCTCCGGCGACACGCCGGGAGCGGACCGGCTCGTGATGGCTGCGGGCGCCGTCGGCGTCCTCATCGGCGGGCGCCGGATCCTCACCTCGGCGGCCCCCGACCCGCAGGCCGCGTGCGAGCAGGTGATGGCCCGGGTGAGCGCCGTCGTCGCCCGGTGGGGGCGCTGCACCTCGCACCTGGCCTTCACCGGTGACAAGCGCTTCCACTTCAGCCCCGGCGGCACGGCCTTCCTGATGTACCAGGTCGAGGGGCGCAGCTGGGTGGTCATGGGGGACCCGGTCGGCGACCCCGCCGAGTTCCGGGGACTGGTCCGCGGCTTCGTCGAGGAGGTCGACCGGCACGGCGGCCGGCCGGTCTTCTACAACGTGCTCCCCGACCACGCCGACCTGTACCGCGAGTGCGGGCTGAGCCTGGCCAAGCTCGGCGAGGAGGCCGTGGTCCCGCTCGCGGAGTTCACCCTGGCCGGCAGGGCCAGGACGAACCTGCGCACCTGCCGCAACAAGTCGCAGCGCCTGGGCCTGAGCGTCGAGTTCGTCGCGCCGGAGGACGTCGCGCCGCTGCTGCCCGCCCTGCGCGAGGTGTCCGACGCCTGGCTCGCCCAGCGCAACGGCAAGGAGAAGCGGTTCTCCCTGGGCGCCTTCGACGAGGAGTACGTCTCCCGCTTCCCGCTGGTCGTGGTGCGCCAGGAGGAGCGGATCACCGCCTTCGCGACCCTGTGGGTCGGCGGGGACGGCCGGGAGGTGCAGGTCGACCTGATGCGCCGCCTGCCCGACGGGCCGAACACCGTGATGACCTTCCTGTTCGTCGAGTGCATCCTGTGGGCCGGGGAGAACGGCTTCTCGTCGTTCAGCCTGGGGGTGGCGCCCCTGTCGGGGCTGCGGAGCGGCGCCGCCGCCTCCTCCTGGGACCGGGTCGGGCACCTGCTGTGGAGCCGCGGGGAGCGGTTCTACAACTTCAGGGGCCTGCGGACGTTCAAGCAGGGCTTCACCCCCCGGTGGCGCACCCGCTACGTGGCCACCCCCGGTGGCCTGGCCCTGCCGAACGCCGTGGTGGACGTGGCGACGCTGATCGGTGGCGGGATCCGCGGGGTCGTCCGGGGCTGACCCGGCACCGGGGCGCTCGGGAGCACCCTGCCGGCGGGCGGAGAATGCTCCGGTGCCGACCACCGACCTCGCCACCGCCCTGTCCGACGTGCGCGCACTGCTGATGGACGAGCAGAACCTCGTGCGGGCGGTGGCGGCGGGCCGTCGGCGCGGGGTGGAGCCGCCCGAGCACGAGCGGGTGGAGGTGCGCCCCGTGGCGCTGCGGTCCGGCGCGCACCTGCAGGTCCTCTTCCGCAGCGGCCCGGTGGTCAGCACCCGCAACGTGCCCGCCGGCGAGGCCGCCGGCGCGGTGGACGACCTGCTGGCCCTGCCGTACGGCAACTGGCACGTGGAGACCGCGACGGAGACGCTGCAGCTGCGGGTGACGAAGAAGGGCGAGGCGCAGGTGCACCGCGCCGCGCGCGCCGGCACCGCCCCGGCGGGACCGCAGGCGCACGACCGCGCCAAGCAGCGCCTGGTGGACCCCGACGACCCGGTGTTCCGGGTGCTGGGCGCCGGTGGGGACAAGCGCCGGCAGGTGGAGGCGTTCGTGCGGCAGCTGGCGCCGCTGGCCCCGGCGGTGCTGGAGCAGGCCGGCCCGGTGGTGCGGGCGGTGGACCTGGGCTGCGGCAACGCGTACCTGACGTTCGCGGCGCACCGCTGGCTGTCCGCGCAGGCCGGCGAGCGCGAGAAGGAGCTGCGCACCGTCGGCGTCGACGTGCGCGAGGACGTCCTGGACAACAGCCGGCGCGCGGCGGGCGAGGCGGGCCTGGCGGGGCTGGGTTTCGCGCGCGGCAGCATCGCCGAGGCCGAGCCCTTCCCCGCGGGCGAGCGCCCGGACGTGGTGCTGGCGCTGCACGCCTGCGACACCGCGACCGACGAGGCGCTGGCGCGGGCCGTGCGCTGGGGTGCGCCGCTGGTGCTGGCGGCGCCGTGCTGCCACCGGGACGTGCAGCGGCAGATCGTCGCCGCCGGGGAGCGCGGGCCGGTGGTGCGCCACGCGATCCTGCGCGAGCGGTTCGCCGACGTGCTCACCGACGCGCTGCGCGCGCTGGTGCTGCAGCTGCTGGGCTACCGGGTGGAGGTGGTGGAGTTCATCGACTCCGCCCACACGCCGCGCAACGCGATGCTGCGCGCGGTGCGGACGGGGGCCGCACCGCGCGCGGAGCACCTGGCGGAGTTCGACGGGCTGTGCCGCGAGTGGGGCGTGCAGCCCGCCCTGGCCGCCGAGCTGGCGGCGGAGCTGGACGCGGTGCGCTCAGCCCTCGCCGGCCGGCCGGCGGGCGACCGGGACGCTCAGGCCGCGCTGTAGGTGAGGCACTTCGTCTCGCCGGAGTCGGCGGTGCCGACGTCGATGGCGGACGCGGTGCAGGTCAGGTCCGAGTTGTGCGTGCAGTCCGCCAGCTGGCAGGCGCCGACGTGCCCCTCGGGGGCCGTCTTGTGCTTGGTGGGCAGGCCCAGGAAGGTCCCGCAGTGGTTCGCCCCGTGGTCACCGACGGTGATGGTGGGGGCGTGGCAGCTCACGTCCGCGTTGAAGGTGCACCCGCTGACGGAGCACTGGTGGATGGGGGTCAGGTCCAGGTTCACGGTCGCCATGCCTTCGACCATAACGGCGGAATGCCTTCCCCGCCACGAAGGAACGCCTTTCCTACGCCTTTCAGGGAATGCATAGGTAAGGCATTCCTTCACCCGAAGAAAAGGAAGGTCAGGCTCTCCTGATCCGCTCGGCGACGTGGTCCACGCACGCGGTCAGCGCCCGCGCGTCCTCGGGCTCCACGGCCGGGAACAGCCCGATGCGCAACTGGTTGCGGCCCAGGCTGCGGTAGGGGAAGACGTCGACGATCCCGTTGCGGCGCAGGACGTCCTGCACCCGGGCGCTGTCGACGGCGGGGTCGAGGTCGATGGTGGCGACGACGGCGCTGCGGGCGGCGGGGTCGGCGACGAAGGGGGCGGCCCACTCCCGCTCGGCGGCCCAGCCGTAGACGATCGCGGCCGATTCCGCGGTGCGCTGCGCGGCCCAGGTGAGCCCCCCGTTCCCCAGCAGCCACTCCACCTGCTCGGCCAGCATCACCAGCGTCGCCACCGCGGGGGTGTTGTACGTCTGGTCCTTGCGGGAGTTCTCCACCGCGGTGCGCAGGTCCAGCGACGGCGGCACCCACCGGCCGCTCGCGCCCAGCTCCTCGGTGCGCGCCAGCGCGGCCGGGGACAGCAGCGCGATCCACAGCCCGCCGTCGGAGGCGAACGACTTCTGCGGCGCGAAGTAGTAGGCGTCGGTCTGCGAGACGTCCACGGCCAGGCCCCCGGCGCCGGAGGTGGCGTCCACCAGCACCAGCGGCCCGCCGTCGGCCGGGGCGGGCCCGGCCGGGCGCCGCACGGGGGCCATGACGCCGGTGGAGGTCTCGTTGTGCGGCCAGGCCACGGCGTCGACGCCGTCGGCGACCTCCCCCAGCGGCGGCAGCGTGCCGGGCTCACCGCGCACCACGACCGGTTCGGCCAGGAACGGGGCCCCGGCGGTGACGGCGGCGAACTTCGAGGAGAACTCCCCCAGCACCAGGTGCTGGGAGCGCTCGCGCACCAGGCACAGCGCCGCGACGTCCCAGAAGGCGGTGCTGCCGCCGTTGCCGAGGACCACCTCGTAGCCGTCCGGCAGGGAGAACAGCTGCGCCAGGCCCTCGCGCACGCGCCGCACCAGGGACTTCACCGGTTCCTGGCGGTGGGAGGTGCCCAGCACGGTGCGCCCGGCGCGCAGCAGCGCCTCCACCTGCTCGGGGCGCACCTTGCTGGGACCGGAGCCGAAGCGCCCGTCGGCGGGCAGCAGCTCGGCGGGGATGCGGATCTCGGGCGCGTCGCTCACCCCCCGATCCTCCCGCACCGGCGCGGGTGGCCCCGCCCGGGAGGTGCGCGGCGCCCGGGAGGTGCACGAGGCCCAGCCGGTGCAGGGTGGAGGGGTGGACGACCCCTTCGACCTGCAGCGCTTCACCGACGCCCAGGAGGGCACCTACGAGCGGGCCCTGGCCGAGATCGGCGCCGGGCGCAAGACCTCCCACTGGATGTGGTGGGTCTTCCCGCAGGTCGCCGGGCTGGGCCGCAGCGAGACGTCGCGGCGGTACGCGGTCTCCGGGCTGCCCGAGGCGCAGGCGTACCTGGCGCACCCGGTGCTGGGGCAGCGGCTGCGCGAGTGCGCGCGGGTGCTGCTGGACCTGCCGGGCGAGGACCCGGTGGCGGTGTTCGGCGAGACGGACGCGGCGAAGCTGCGCTCGTCGATGACGCTGTTCGCGGCCACCGACCCGGAGGAGCCGACGTTCGACGCGGTGCTGGAGAAGTTCTTCGGCGGCGAGCGCGACGGGCTGACGGAGGACCGGCTCGGCTGAGGCCGGCCCTCCGCCCTCACCGGCTCAGTCGCAGAACGCCCCGGCGATCAGTTCGACCTGGCCGCGGAACTCACCGGGGTCGGGGGCGGTGGTGAGCGAGACCACGAGGCGCCGGTCGGTGTCCTCGGTGCTCAGCGCGGTGCTGAGGTAGCCGGGGATGCCGCCGTCGTGGCCGTAGACGGTCGTGACGCTCGTCCCGCACTGCAGCGGCGCCACCGTCAGCCCCAGGCCGTACGCCGGGGAGACCTGCGTGGTGCGCTTCATCTCCGCCAGCAGCTCCGGCGGCAGGAGCTCGCCGTCCAGCAGGGCGTCGAGGAACCGGTCCAGGTCCGCCGTGGTGGAGACCAGCTCCCCCGCGGCCCCGGCGACCGAGGGGTTCAGGCGGGTGACGTTGACGACCTGCCCGTCGATGCGCGCGTAGCCGTGGGCGTGCGGCGGGGGCAGGCTCACCCGGTCGCCGGGCAGCGACGTGGAGCGCAGGCGCAGCGGCTGCAGGACGCGCTCCTCGACGGCGCGGGCGTACGGCTCACCGGTGAGCGCCTCGACGAGCTCCCCCAGCACCAGGTAGCCGGTGTTGGAGTAGTTCCAGGCGGTGCCGGGCTCGAAGTCCAGCGGGCGGGCGGTGGCCAGGGCGATGAGGTCCCGGGCCTCGTGGTGCTGGTAGCGGACCTGCTCGTAGGCGCCGGGCGTGGGCACGGCCGACGGGTCGGAGGGGATCAGCTCGGTGTAGTTCGCCAGGCCGCTGGTGTGCTGCAGCAGCATCCGCACCGTGATCCGGTCCCCGTCCGGCAGCAGCCCGGGCAGGTGCCGCGACACCGGGTCCTCGAGCCCGACGCGGCCCTCGGCGACGAGCTGGAGCACCACCGTGGCGACGAACGTCTTGGTGATGCTGCCGGCGCGGAACCTGCCGTCGCGCGGCACGGGGGTGCGGCGGTCGTGGTGGGCGCTGCCGCTGGTCAGGACGGCCTGCCGGCGACCGTCGGTGATGCGCGCCTGGACGGCCTGCGCGCCGGTGGCGGTGAGGGCGTCCAGCGCCTCCTGGGCCGCGCGGCGGTCGACGCCCTCGCGCGCGGGCGCGGCGGGCGGTGCCGCGGCGGCGCCGATCGCGGGGGCGGTGAGCAGCGTCGCGCACGCGAGCACCGCGGCTGCGCGGCGCCGGTGGCGGGTGCGGGGGCGGGAGGTCGTCGTCATCGTGGTGCCTCTCCTGTGAGCCGGCTGAGGACACGAACACTCCCGCACCGGCCCTGCCGGTGACCACCCCCCGAGGTCTCGCGGAGAACGGCTGGTGATCACCCGGAAGTCGTACCCCGGGCCGATCTCAGCTCAGACGAACTCCTCGAACCGCTTGCGCACCAGGCGCAGGACGTCGTCGGGGTCCTCGGCCCACCAGCGCGAGGAGAGGATCTCCACCTCGACGGGCCCGTCGAAACCGGTGGCCGCGACCTGCGCGGACAGCTTCGGCAGGTCCATGAGGCCGTCGCCCATGATGCCGCGGTCCAGCAGCAGGTCGGAGGTGCCGGGCAGCCAGTCGGAGACGTGGTAGCCGAAGACCTTGCCGGTGGCGCGCTGCAGCTGCTGCTCCAGGGCCGGGTCCCACCAGACGTGGTACGCGTCGACGATCACGCCGAGGTGGCCGGGGTGGGCGGGTTCCAGCTCCTCGACGAGGTCGAGGGCCTGGCCGATCGAGACCACGACGGAGCGGACGCTGATCATCATGGGGTGCAGCGGCTCGATCGCCAGGCGCACCCCGGCGGCGGCGGCGTGCGGCAGCAGCGCCGCGATGCCGTCGCGCACGCGGGTGCGGGCGCCGGGCAGGTCCTTGTCGACCAGCGGCCCGCAGACGAGGACGAGGGTGTCGGCGCCGAGCTCGGCGGCCTCCTCCACCGCCCGGCGGTTGTCGTCCAGGACGGCGGCGGGGTCGGCGGCCGGGTCGGTGAACATGCCGCCGCGGCACACGGAGCTGACGCGCAGGCCCGCCTCGCGCACCAGCTTCGCGGCGCGCGGCAGCCCGGCGGCGGCGATCTTGTCCCGCCACAGGGCGACGGCGCCGATCTCGTGGCGCTCGCACCCGGCGACGGCCTGTTCCAGGGACCAGGAGTTGACGGTGATCTGGTTGAGGCTGAGGCGACGGGTGTCCACGGGCTCGCTCCTTCGCGGGCTGGAATACGCTTTCCATCGAGCCTGCCACAACGGTCCCGCAGCGGTCAACGCCTCGCCCCCCACGGCCCCGCACGCACGACGCCCCCGGCCTGCGGGGCCGGGGGCGTGCGGGGTGCTGCGGGCGCTCGGCGTCAGGAGCCGCCGGGCTCCTGGCCGTCGCCCTCGTCGGCCTGCTCGGCCTCCTCGGCGAAGCCGGTGTCGTTGCCGTAACCGGGTTCGGTGGGCGACTCGGCCGCCTCCGCGCTGCCGGGTTCCTGGCTGGGCTGGGTGGTCATGGCGTTCCTCTCGCTCGGGGTCGTCGGGTGTCGTCGAGTGTCGTCGACGGACCCGGTGGGTCAGGGGCGGAAGACCGCGCGCAGGCAGCCGTCCTGCTTCTCCTTGAACATCTCGTACCCGCGCACGGCGTCCTCCAGCGGCATCTCGTGCGTGGCGAGGAAGCTCGTGTCCAGCTCTCCGTCCGCGACGTGCTGCAGCAGGCGCGGCACGTACCGCTGGCCGTGCTGCTGCGCCGAGCGGATCGTCAGGCCCTTGTTCAGGACCACGCCCATCGGGAACTTGTCGGTCAGGCCGTACACGCCCAGCACCGCGACCACCCCGCCCTTGCGGCAGGCCAGGATCGCCTCGCGCAACGGGGTGGCGCGGTCGGTCTCCAGGCGCAGGGCCTGCTTGGCGCGGTCGTAGACCTCCTGGGCGCCGGTGCCGTGGCCCTCCATGCCGACCGCTTCGACGACCGCGTCGGGACCGCGCCCGCCGGTGCTCTCGCGCAGGGCCTCCTGGACGCTGTCGACCTCGGAGTAGTCGATCGTCTCGGCACCCAGGCGGGTGCGGGCGAGTTCCAGCCGCTCGGGCAGGCGGTCCACCACGACGACGCGCTCGGCGCCCAGCAGCTTCGCACCGGCGGCGGCCATGAGACCCACCGCGCCGGCGCCGAACACCGCCACGGTGTCCCCGGGGGTGATGTCGCAGAAGTCGGCGCCCATGAACCCGGTGGGGGCGGCGTCGGAGGTGAACAGCGCCTGCACGTCGCTGACGCCCTCGGGGACGGCGAAGCAGTTCACGTCGCCGAACGGAACCCGGATGAACTCCGCGTGGGAACCGGCGTAGCCACCGAAGGGGTGGGTGTACCCGTAGATGCCGCCGCTGGGGTACCCCAGGACCGGCTGCTGCAGCGGGGCGTTGGGGTTCGTGGTGTCGCACAGCGACCACATGTCGTGGCGGCAGTAGAAGCACTCGCCGCAACCGATGAACGAGGGCACCACGACGCGGTCGCCGACGCGCACCCGCCGGACCTCCGGGCCCACCTCCACGACGACGCCCATGAACTCGTGGCCGAACACGTCGCCGGCGCGCATCCCCGGCAGGTAGCCGTCGATGAAGTGCAGGTCGGAACCGCACGTGACGGTCAGGCTCACGTCCAGCAGGACGTCGTGCGGGTTCAGGACCTCGGGGTCGCGGACGTCCTCCACGGCCAGGTCGTTCACGCCGTTCCACACCAGCGCACGCATCAGCGCTCCTCCTCCCGGGCGGCGGGCTGCGGGCCCAGGGTGGGGATCTCCCCCGTCAGCAGCAGGGCCCGCAACCGGTACAGCAGCGTGAACGGCACCGCACCGACCCCGGCGCTCAGCTCCGGCGCGACCTCGCAGGTCACCTCGGTGCCCAGCTCGCGCGGCGCCGGGCGGGTGCCCACCCGCAGCAGGAACCCCTCCCCGCCCCGTTCACCCGGGCGGTGGAACTCCACGGCGTCCTGCCCGTCGGCGAGCTCGGCCTCCACGCTCGTGCCGCCGCCGGTGGTGAGCGAGAACGTCCAGCGACCGGCAGCGCCGGCCTCGGCGCGGCCGAGGTCCCCCATCAGCCGCGAGACCACCGCCGGGTCGCGCCAGGCGGCCAGCACCTCGCCGGCGGGCCGGGCGATCGTCAGGGTCTGGCGGGCCGGCTGCGCACCGGGCCGCTGGCCGGGCAGGACCTTGGCGGCGGCGCCCACGGCCGAGGCGACCACCTCACGTGCCTTCTGCGTCACGTCCACGGTCGGCCACGCTACGGCGAGGTCCCGGGGGCGGCACCTCGACGGCGGAACCCGGCCCGGGGAGTCAGCGCAGGGAGTCCAGGTGCGCGTCCAGGACGCGCTCGGCCCAGGCGGTGTCCTCGCCGGCGGGCCGGCGCAGCAGGTGCAGGGCCAGGCCGTCGACGAGGGCGTGCAGCCGGGGCGCCTCCAGGTCCGGGTCCAGCCCGGCGCGCGCCTCCCCCACCGCGCCCAGGGCAGCCAGCACCCCGCGGCAACCGGTGGCGAGCTCGGCGTGGGCGGCGTCGTAGCCGGGCCGCAGGTCGGCGTCGGTCAGCGCCAGGGCGCCGATGAGCACGAACACCTCCATCTCCAGTCGGCGCTCGGCGTCCAGGGGCAGCAGTTCGCGCAGCACCGCGCGGGCGGCCTCGCGCGGGGCCAGGCCCGCCACCGCGGCGGCGGCGCGCTCGCGGACGCGCCGGCCGGTGAGCTCCAGGCAGTAGGCCAGCAGGGCGTTCTGGGTGGGGAACGCGCGCCGCAGCGAGGCGGTGGCCAGCCCGGCCTCGGCGGCGACGGAGCGCACGGACACCGCGCGCACGCCGTCGCGCACGGCCACGCGCCAGGCGGCCTCGGCGATCTGGACCTCGCGGGCGGCGTGGTCGATGAGTTTCGGCACTCCCGGAGCGTACACAGTCGTGCTAATTTGTTGCTAACACACTCGTGCCAACAAAATCTCCGGGAGGTCGCCGTGCTCGCCCTCATCGCCGCCTGCGAGGTGGGTTTCTGGATCGCCGTCCTCGCCGGGCTCACCGCGCGCTACCTGCTGCGCGCCCCCCGGGCCGGCCTGGTCCTGCTGGCCCTGGCGCCCGCGCTCGACCTCGTCCTGCTCGCCGCCACCGCGGTGCACCTGCGCGGCGGCGCCGTCGCCACCTGGCACCACGGCCTGGCGGCCGTGTACATCGGGGTGTCCATCGCGTACGGGCACCGCCTCGTGCACTGGGCCGACGTGCGGTTCGCGCACCGCTTCGCCGGTGGGCCGGCCCCGGTGGAGCCCACCGGGCGGGCCTACGCGCGGGCGTGCTGGGCGGACGCGGCGCGAACCCTGCTCGCCGCCGGGATCGCCGCCGGGATCGTCCTGGGCCTCGTCGCCCTCGTGGACGCCCCCCGGCGCACCGAGGCGCTGCTCGGCGTGCTCCCGCTGCTCGGGGTGATCTGCGCCGTCGACCTGCTGTGGGCCGTCAGCTACACGGTGTGGCCGAAGCGCGAGCGCAGCGGCGCCCCGGGCCGCGGGGTCCCCACCGCCCTAGGGTGAGCCCCGTGGAGGATCCCGCCCGGCGCCGCGTCGACTACGGCGAACGCTCGTTCGGCGAGGACGACCTGGCCGCCCACCCCCTGGCCCAGTTCGAGCGCTGGTACTCCGCAGCCGTCGCCTCCGGCGAGCCGGAGCCCAACGCGATGACCCTGTCGACCAGCGGACCCGACGGGGTCTCCTCGCGCACCGTGCTGCTCAAGGGCGTCGACGGGCGCGGGTTCGTCTTCTACACCAACCAGCACTCGCGCAAGGCGCTGGCGATCGCCCACGACCCGCGGGTGGCGCTGCTGCTCGCGTGGCACGGCACCCACCGCCAGGTCGCGGTGCGCGGCACCGCGGAGGTGCTCCCGCGCGCCGAGACCGAGGCGTACTTCGCCTCGCGCCCGTACGGCTCGCGCATCGGCGCGTGGGCCAGCGAGCAGTCGCAGCCGATCGCCGCGGTCGCCGAGCTGCACGAGCGCGAGGCCGGGCTGCGCCGGCGATTCCCGGACACCGGCTCGGCCGGCGACGTGCCCGCCCCGCCGCACTGGGGCGGCTACCTCGTGCGCGCGCACGAGGTGGAGTTCTGGCAGGGCCGCACCTCGCGCCTGCACGACCGGCTCGTCCTGCTCAGCCGGGACGGCTCCCCCGCCGTCCTGGACGACCCGGCGGCCTGGCGCCTCGAGCGCCGCCAGCCCTGAGACCGCCCCCTCCGGGAACTTTCCGGTAACGGCGCGCCGGAACCCCTCCCGCGCGCCGCCCGCACCCGCTAGCGTCCCTGTGAGAGCGCTCGCACCACCTCGACGCCGAGGCGGTCGCGCGTTCCCGGACGGACCTGCACCCGCTTCCCCTCGCTGCCGCACCGCCGCGGCTCGACGGACTGGAGACCACCGTGGACCGCACCACCACCCGCCGATCCCTCCTCGCCGCCGCGCTGGGCGCACCGCTCGCGGCCACCGCGCTGACCGCCTGCGGCGGCTCCTCCGGGCCCGGCCAGGCCGCCGAGGGCGGCGCGAGCATCTGGTACCTGACGGGCGAGCCGAAGGAGAGCATCCGCGACGCCTACGTCGAGGCCTTCAACGAGACGTCCGAGGGCGACCTGGCCCACACCGCGTTCGAGAACGACGCGTACAAGTCGAAGATCCGCACCGCGGTCGGTGCGGACCAGGCACCCACCATCATCTACGGCTGGGGCGGCGGCGGCATGCGCGACTTCGCCCAGGCCGGGCAGATCGAGGACCTGACGGACTGGCTGGAGGAGAACCCCGAGGTCAAGGACCGCCTGCTCGACACCACCTGGCCCGCCGCGACCGTCGACGGCCGGATCTACGCGATGCCCAACGAGACGGTCCAGCCGGTCGTCCTCTTCTACAACAAGCGCCTCTTCGAGCAGGTCGGCGCGCAGCCCCCGCAGACCTGGGACGACCTGATGGCCCTGACGGGGACGTTCAACGCGGCGGGCATCGCGCCGATCTCGCTGGCCGGGCAGTCCCGGTGGACCACGATGATGTGGTTGGAGTTCCTCTTCGACCGCGTCGGCGGCCCCGAGGTGTTCCAGGCGATCTACGACGGCGAGCCGGAGGCCTGGTCCGACCCGGACGCGATCAAGGCGCTGACGATGGCGCAGGACCTGGTGCGCGCCGACGGTTTCATCACCGGCTTCAACTCCGTCGTCGCCGACCAGAACGCCGACCAGGCCCTGCTCTACACCGACAAGGCCGCCATGATGCTGCACGGCACGTGGACCTACGGGGCCATGAAGGCCGACGGCGGCGACTTCGTCACCGGCGGGCACCTGGGGTACATGAACTTTCCCACCGTCGCCGGCGGCAAGGGCGACCCCAGCAACTCCGTGGGCAACCCGGCGCAGTACTTCTACCTCTCCTCCTCCGCCACGGACGAGCAGAAGGAGCTGGCGAAGACGTTCTTCGCCGAGGGCCTGATGACCGACGAGGTCGTCACCGCGTTCATCACCGACGCCGGCGAGGTGCCCGTCGTCAAGGGCGTGGAGGACAAGCTCGGCCAGGCCGCCGACCCCGAGTGGATGCAGTTCGTCTACGGCACCGTCAGCGACGCCTCCTTCTTCGGCCAGTCCTGGGACCAGGCCCTGAGCCCCACCGCGGCCGAGGAGCTGCTGACGAACATCGAGCAGCTCTTCCAGCTCTCGATCACCCCGGAGGAGTTCGCCGCGAACATGAACGCCGTCCTGGGGCAGTGACGCCCCGTGGGCGCCCCCTCGGCGCGCCGGGAGGGCGCC